>JBBQEA010000107.1:0-16691 GCA_038320245.1 Chitinophagales bacterium
CTTTTAATATCCATGCACTTTGATGGGCCCCATTTGTTTGTAATACCGGATCGCCTGGATTAACCATCTGACCGGCATTTGCCAATTTTTTCAACACATACCCATTGCTGGTAGCCCTTATCTCAGAATAACTTTGATTAAAGCGAACCGTGTTTAATTGCTGCTGTGCAATGTCCAACGCTGTTTTTGTATTTTGTAATTGCTCCAATGTAGTTACACTGTCTTTGTACAAATTGCTGTACCGGTTATAGTCCCGCAGGGCTTTTTCATAATTGAATTTTACTTGCTGCACCTGGGCATTGATCTCTGTTAAATGCAAGGTGGCAACGAGCTGTCCTTTGTGCACTGCATCACCTTCTTTTACCAATACCTGGTTGATGATACCGCCTGTTTTAAAAGAAAGAAAAGTTTCATCCTCGGTGGTGAATTGGCCCGATGCCTGTATGGTTTGTTGCGCCAATTGCTGGTTAAGTGCCATTACTTTTACCGGAATTGCTTCATTTATAATTTTTACCGGACCTGATGTGGCGTTGCTGCAAGCATTTAGTAAAAAGGCTGCTGCAATACTGCATAGTGCTAAATAAGTTTTTTTCATTTTTTTAAATTTTATTATTTGAATGATCCCGTTTCCCTTTGCAGGTTAGCGGCAGTAATTAGTACATTGTATTGGCTGATGTTCACCTGCAGCTGTGCCGCAGTGAGCAGATTTCTGGCATCAATATCTTCTATGAACGTATTGATACCTTCCCTAAAACCCCGTTCAATTAATCGTTGATAACTGGCGGCTGATTCCAGACTTTTTAGGGAAGACAGGTAGGTTTGATAAACAGCCACCAGGTTATTTTTTGTCGTTGCAGCTGTTAATGCCAATTGTTGTGCTGTATAATCAAGATTGATTACAGCCATTTTTTTATCGAGTTGTGCCTGCTGAATTTTGATGAGATTTCTTTTACCGCTAAACAACGGAATCTCTAATTGAATGCCTGCATTGTAATACCGTGAATTGGAATTGAAGCGAAATTGCCGGGCCTGTGTGCCAACATCAAAGAACCCGTTTATTGTAGGCTTCCAGTATTGTTCATTCATTTTAATGACAGTGCTGTGAAGGATTATTACTTGATTCAATGCATTTATTTCCGGGCGTTTAGAAACATCAGGCTCGGCGAGCATTAATGCAATTGCTTCATCAAATTCTTTCGGTCTGTTGAATGTGGCATCAATACTATCCTTACTATTTCTATTTAATAAAAAGTTGAAATAAAGTGTAGCATTCTCAGCGGCTTTCCTGGCTTCGGTAATTCTCGACTGAATATTTTCCTGCTCACTTTTGGAACGCAATACATAGGAGGGTAAACCTTTTCCATTTTTCAATAAACGCTCATTGGTACGCATGTTTTCATTTGCAAGTACCAATGCACTTTCATAAACCTCTATATTTTTTAAGGCGCTGAAGTAAGTGAAATACGCAACTTTAATATTTTTGATTAACTCCAGTTTGTATCCCTCTACTTCAAATTTTACCAATTCAGTTTTTTGCTGCTCATTTTTTTTATTATAGTTAAGATTTAAATTTAAAATCGGAATGGTGGTTCTGATTTTTGCATCGTAAAAATTATTTGCCAGGAAGTCCTGGTCCACATTTTTGATAGTAGTGAATTTTCCATTTCCTGTTAATTGGTTGAGCGTTGCATAAACAGGATTCATCAGGTCACCAATTGGTAGCGATATACTTCTGCCACCAGCACCGGTTTGGTAAGATCCCTGTAAAGAAACGGTGGGGAGAAAAAGGCTTTCGGCATGCTGCAATGCATACCATGCTTTTTTTACAACAATATTTTTTTGTTGCAGTACCAAATTGTTGCTTAGTCCTTCTTCAATGTAATTACCCAATGAATTTTTTTGTGCCAATACACTGAGCGAACCGAACAATAAGGGCAATACAATTCCTGTCAGGCGATGCCTGTTAATTTTTTTGTTCATGATTGTGAATGTTGGTTTAAATAAAAATTGTTAGTTCAATCAACGAATGGTTTATTCAATGGATGAATTAAAAGGCATTAAAGAAATTAGTTTCCAGCCGGATGAAGAATCCATTGGGTGCAGTTCTAATCATATTACTTCGGAGTTCTTTTATGTATCCAATATCAACCCTGCTTTGGCTATTGAATATCATTTGTACGGTAGGGGCAATATCCATATAATATTTGCCTGATCCGGTATTCACCTGGTTTAAAAACTCAAGCATGCAATTGATATTGGTCTGTGTGTAAACCTTGTATTCTTTTGGCAACATTAATTTGCCAATGGAAAAAGTATAATTGACGGCTTTGCTATCTTTTAAACCATAAATGAACTTGTTGTTGTTGCCATTATCAGTGGCCTTTAAAAAAGAAACGGTTGATGATACCGCAACTTTTTGTATCAATTTAGTAGCAACAATTCCCAACTCCACACCTGTATTATGACCATTCACATTAATTTCTTGTTGGTGTATGTCGCTGTTGTTAACACTTATCCTGGCAAACGCTGCCATGCGAAAATGCTTTTGTACTGCATCGTTGCTAAAAAACCGGTACTTGGTATATAGGCTTCCACCTTCATATTTAAGCTTGTCGGTTCTGTTGCTCAAAAAAACATTGGCATTCATCATCCATTTTTTAGAAATGCCTATCATTATTTCAGGAATCAAATGATAATTTATTTTAGAAGTATTGATTTCGTCCATAATCAAATTATCAATTCTAAAGCCAATACTTTTTGCAGCTCTGTTACTAGCCGGCTCGGTCATAGAAAATAATTCCTGGGCATCGCATGATGCTGAAAATAGGATAAATGCCAACAGTGCTAATAGTTTCATTTTAGTATATTTTAAAATGATCAATTTTTTGTAGCGGTTAATTAAATGGATATCTGGTAAATACCTGGCGATGCAGAAGGCAAGCCAATTACCTTGTATTCCTTTGGGGTAACAAAACCCTTGTTCAATACTTTAACTTCCTTAATGCCATTTAACAAATGCTCTTTTATATTTACAAAAAGAAATGTCTTGTCTCCAATAGTTAACGGCCTATTGTCCTTTACCTGCACATTGTTAAAATTGATAAGAGCTCTAAATCCTGCGATAGAGAAGCCTGCATCTTCAACCTTCTTTTTTATTTTATCAAAGTCAACATGACTGTTCGGCTTAAATGTTATTTCAAATGTGTATGTTTTTATATCCGCATTGATTGTTTCCACAAAATCAAGCGTTTTCAATGCCTTATTTATTGAGTTGCTGCACATGCTGCATGTTAATCCGCTTGCTTTTAAATAAACTTTTGTAACCTGTGCCTTTGTTGCCAGCGTAAAAGCGATGGCAATGATTACGAATGATAGTTTCATTTTATTTTATTATTAGATGTTTAAATATTAATTTATATGCTCAAATATTTCTGTTCGGCCAAATAGTGAGATGCCAATAAAACCCCTTACTTTAAGATCCTTGCCGGTAAAGCTGATTTTACAGCTATAAGTTTTACCATTGGCTGGATCGTATATTTCGCCACCAGCATAAACGCCATCGTTAAATGAAAAGTTGGTGAGCAGATTTATACCTAGCAGGTCTCTTTGTCTTAATAATTTATCCGGGTTTTCTACATCTTTTTTTGGTGTGGCTACCCAAACAGATCTGCCGAAATATTTATCAGCTTTTTTATAGATTTCTATTTTGGCATCTTTTTTTGGTGACCAGTAAAGACCCACAATTTTATCTGAGCCCGTTTGTGCAAATACGGTATTGCATAGCAATAACACGGCAATTGAAAGGAAGTAAAGTGTTGCTGTCTTTTTCATTTTATTTGCTTTTAAATTTTCAGAAAATTTTTAATTAAAACTTTTTATAGTACTTGTAACAGTCTGTGGATTGGTTAATCCAGTACTAACAGTAGAAGATACCGTTGGCATATTTATTACCTGTACCTGGTTATCTACTGCAGTATTATTTTTTACCGGAAACTTTGGTGTTGTATGATTTAGTTCAGCAACAAAGTATAAAGGGAACATCGCTATTAAAGCAACTACCTGTAAAGTGAATGCAATTTTTTTCATTTTGTTTTAGTTTAATTGTTATTTGATAGTGTAAAACTACAGCGGGTTTCAGCGGATTAATGGACAGCAGGATGTCAAAAACGGACAACTTTGTTTTATTGTAATTCCTTTTTAGAGATTTGCTTTTTAAATGCAAAATGGTAAATCTCTGTACTGGCCATATGTACCGGATAGGCATTGATAAAAACCCAGCCATCTCTTCCCATAAAATTGAGTGCATCAATAATCGTGTTGAATTTTTTTAATTTGCCGTCATAGGTTTTCAGCCGCTCGTCTTTGAAATAACTTTTCTCTTCACCAAAATCTATGTCGATGGTTACCTTGTTACTAAAGAGCCGTGGAGTTGCAATTATCTGGCAATACTGTTCAATGTTGGACGTGTCTGTTTGCGCAAAGGAGACAATAGAAGCCGATGCCAGGACGATTAGAATCATTACTTTTTTCATGGTTGTATTTTTAAAATGTTGAGTTGAATTTAACAAGCCACTCAATTAAGAGTGGCTTATAGGTTTGATAGGAGATACCCTTCATTACTTGCAGTTTTTACAAGTGCAACTGCTGCCGCAGTTACAATTTTCGCAGGTGCAATTTGGGTTATCACATTTTTGTTGGTTGGCGGGAGTAACGTTACTCACATTTGTAATTGATTTCATGATTGTTGTTTTTTATTTGTTTTAAATAATTTGATAACACAAAAGTAGAACCGGAGAAGGAGGTGGTTGTTACAGCACTTTGGGGAACTGTTACAGAATTTTGGGTTAGGTTTTGTCATTGGTTTCCGTATAAACGATTTGCTAAAAATCATGACCGGATATGACGTGGGGTTGTCCTAACTCTATTTTTTAAACACATTACTTTTGCTGAATCATGTAAATAAATCATGCAAAAAAAAGATAAAAACGATTTTAGGAAAGCGCTCATAGACGAGATGGGGGTAGCGGTTGAGCAAGGTGAGGTAAATGTTGATTCAGTTAAAACAACTTATTTATCTGCTGGAAGTGGTAGTACAGTAATTTGTCTACACGGTGCTGGTGCAGGTGGTGTAACCTGGTACCCATCAATTGGTGCTATCGCTAAAAATTTTCATGTACTTGTACCAGATATCGTTGGATATGGAGAATCGGACAAACCCAATGCAGCTTATGACCGCCCTTATTTCTCAAGCTGGCTTAAAGGATTTCTGAGTGAAATGAAAATCCCGAAGGCCCATATTGTTGGATTGTCTCAGGGAGGTGCTATAGCGTTACAGTTTGCGATAGACAATCCGGAGATGGTTGATAAACTTGTTTTAGTTGATTCTGCCGGCTTAGGGGCGAAAGTTTCTTTTTGGCCTTTACTAGGAATGGTATGGATGAATAGTTTTCCATCCGCTATGGCGAATCGTTTTAATGCTCCCTATATACTCCATAAGCCTGAAAATCGAGACCCAAACCACGGCCACTACTCAGTTGCTGTCATCAAATATGCAGGAGGAAAAAATGCGTTTAAGCAAGGCAGAGGTTCTGCTGTATCGAAAATAGCTGAAGAATCATTACAACAAATAAAAAATGACACACTGATCATTTGGGGAAAGGATGATAAATTGTTTTCTGAAGAACATGGTGAAAGAGCAGCTAAAATAATTCCCAATGCAACATTTCATTCTATTCCCGCTGCCGGACATTTACCACTAATGGATCAACCAGAGATTTTCAATAAAATCCTCACTGAATTCTTAAAGGAATAGAAGTGTATTTGATTAAAGACTAAGAATACTTTGTGAACGAAAGAGACAGCACAACATCTTGATTATTTAGTAACAATGTGCTTTTATAAATATCTACAAGTTTTATAGCCGTGCAAGAAGTATAATACGCTACTTTATTTTTATCAAGGGTGAGTTTAGCTCAATGGGCAATACAATAGCTCTCAGGTAAAGCCGTTTATTTTCATTCATGATAAAGTATGTTTAGTAGATGAAGTGGTTGTTAATATCTAGGAAACACCTTATCCTTTTTTAATCCGGTTTTGCTCTTCACCTGCACCACCATTGTTTCTTTTTTGCGGTGTTTTTAATTGCTTACCAAAACGGTATGTGAAAGTAAGTGTGCCTGTCCTCTGAAAATTATTGTTTACAATCTTTGTATCAATGCCATCGTTTTTCACGATTCCTGAAAACTTTTGTGAATTAAAAATATCACGAATACCCAATTTTAAAGTCCCTTTCTTTTTTAAAATTTCTTTTTGAACGCCAGTGCTTACCGACCATATCGGGTCACTGATAATCTGACCCTTTATTTCCTTACTACGATACCAGCCATTTAGTTCAGCGCTCCATCCATTTTTAAATTTAAATTGATTGCTTATGTTACTCAAGAAAGCAGTACCGCTAATATTCAACGAACTACCATTTACAGTACCGGTGAATTTATTATTGACAAGATTTGTATAAATATTACTGTTCCAGCATTTACCAACAGGTATAGATGCACTAATAGAAATTCCGATGTCCTCTCTTGTTGCAATATTGCCTTGTGTTATAATTAATTTTCTTTCATTGGTATTCTGTTTAAAGATTTCAACAGACAGGTCAGATGTCTTACTGTAATTCAAGGTAGTATTTAAAAACCCTTTGTAGGTATGTGAAAATTCAAATGTGTTGGTATACTGGGGTTTTAACTGAGTGTTGCCAGCCCGGTAGGTATAATCATCAAGGAAATAATAAAACGGATTTAACAATTGATAATCTGGCCGGCCAATCCTTCTTCCAATATTTGCCGATAAAGTATTGTTTTCATCAGCATTGTAGCTAAGAAAAACGGTAGGAAAAAATCCAGTATAATTTCTCTTGAAGGATGAATCCGGATTTACCTGGTTGCCCAATTGATGACCTGTGGCCTGGGTATTTTCTGCACGAAGTCCGAGTTGGATACCCCATTTATTTATCTGCTTGTTATAATTTATATATGCAGCATTAATATTTTCATCGTAAAGAAAATGATTTGTTTTGCCATAATCGGGCACCCACATTCCATTTTCTAAATTATCATACAATGCAGTATTGTCTGTTTTTACATAACTTGATTTTAGTCCGGTTTCTAATTTAGCTCCATGGTTAAGTGGATGAGAAAAATCAATCTTTACCGAATAAATGCTGACATCCGCAGGAAGTCTTCCTTGTAATGAGGTGGGAGTTTTTCTTCTGCTCATATCTGAATTGAAATAGGCATTATCAAGTAACTGTGTTTCTTGCTGATTAAAGGCCACATAATCTATGTCTGCAGTCAATTCATTCCCTATACTGTCGAAACGATGTTTGAAATTCAAATTGATACTGCTGTTTCTAAAGTTTCCTTTTACCCTACTGCGTGCCGTTAATGAAGAATCTGTGTAAGCAAATTTATTCTGTAATAACGTGTTGTTATTATCCGTACTGTTATAATCTGCAAAGTCGCCAGTGAAAACCATACCAAGGGTAGTATTCTTGCCCGTATAAAAATCAATACCCAATTTTGCATTATGACTGATCGTATGCTTTTTCAAAGATGATTGCTGATCTAAAATTGTTTCAATTTCATTGTAAGAAATATTTTTGAATTTCCTGAGAACTAAAAGATCCCGATATTCTGTCCAGTCATAAAAAGAATAGTTACCAAATAAATTAAATTTTCCATTACGGTAATTCATGTTGATACTGTTGTTATTGCTAACAGCAATGTTCTGTACATAACTCGTACTGGTATTTCCATTGAAGCCTTTTACTTTATTCTTCTTCGTCTTGATATTAATAATACCCGAATTTCCGGCTGCATCATATTTGGCAGATGGATTGGTCATAATTTCTACCTGGTCAAGTCCGGAGGCTGGCGTTCTTTTAAGCAGATCGGTTAATTGCTGACCGGATAAATATGCAGGCTTACCATCAATCATAATAATAACACCAGCTTTTCCTTTAAGACTGATATTACCTTCCCTGTCAAGAGAAACGCCTGGAGCGGCTTCCAGAATTTCCATTGCAGTACCTCCTGCATTTAAAATGGAGGCATCCACATTAATCACTGTTTTATCAATCTTTCTTTCAATGAATGGCTTTTTACTAACCACCACCACTTCTTTTAAAGAAGTAACTTCAGTGTTTAAAAAAAGGGTGCCGAAGTTTATATCGGTTTCTTCAATAATTAAAAGCCGGCTATAGTTCTTTTTATATCCAAGGGCAGTAGAAAGTATTCTATAAGTCCCCCTACTTAAATTCTCGAAGAAAAAGTTTCCTTCTTTATCTGTGGAAGTAATTTTTGCCAAAGAGGAATCTTTCGCTCTAACTATTGCTGTAGTAACGCCGTCAATAGGCTTTTTAGAGAGGGTATCTTTTACAGAACCGCTAATAGTAAATGATTGTTTGTTCTGTGCAAACGATACTGTGGCTAAAGCAAGGAAAATGAATAGAAAGAAATGTCTCATAATGATTTTTTTACAGTGAGAATCTAAAAGAAAGCTGAATAGTGAATAATTATTTTAATGTTTGCGATGGTTTCTTCACAGAATTTATTGTGAAATACTTATTGAACACACTGAACAATCTTGTCAACCAATTCCAAAGCTTCATGTGGCAATATTTGATACCGTCCCTGGGTATTTGGCAATGCAGTAATGGTTACGATCATTGACTTGTCAGGAATAATAAATGAAAACTGTCCGCCATGACCCCAAATAAATTGAATGTTACGGGTTGGGTCGATCCACCAGTAATAACCAAATTTCAGAAGTCCGTTTTCGGTTTGTGCCTGAGGAACTAATATCTTTTCGATCCAGTTTGGATTTACAATTTGCTGGCCATTCCAGCTACCTTTTCTGCTGACTAACATTGAAATTTTTGATAATTCCCGTGCTGTTGTTTCTATACCAAATGCGCCAAAAGTAATACCGTCTTTGTATCTCACCCAGTTGTAATTTTTAAATCCTATTTTATTAAATAGAACTTCTTTTGCCCATTCGTCCGTTTTTTTGCCGGTTACTTTTTGTAGTATAGCAGAAAGGATTTGCGGATCACCGTCATTATAATTGAACAATAAGCCTTGTTCGGAAATTGTAGGAATATTGAGAATATAATCAACACTACTTTCAGGTATCTGCCTCAGCAATTTGTCTGTATTACCACTGAATCCATCATTTTTAAACCCAATGCCTGACCGCATTTTTAACAGGTTCTCTATTGTTATCCTGGCTTTATCCGGGTGATTAAGCACTATTTCCGGCAGGTAGTCCCCAACTGTTTTGTTTAAAGAAACATAACCACTATCTATTGCTATACCCATCAACAATGCCATTACCTGCTTAGTGCCCGACCAAAGTAAATGCGTCGTAGTGATATCATTTTCATCTTTAAAATATGCTTCTGAAATCAACTGGTTATTTCGAAAGACCAGCAAACTGCGAATACCCCAGAATTTATCGCTTTGCTTCACCCATTGATAAACTCCAGAAAGTGAATCGGCATCGATTCTTTCTGTTGATGGATTTGAGATGAATAAACCATCCGCTATATCTTTTGGCTGGGTGGATTTAATGGCCAAATTAAGCTCATCCGTTTTTAAACAAGAGCAAAAAAGAAGTAGAAAAACAAAGGGTAATAGCTGATTACTTTTTGCCATGACTCCGCATTTGTAGTTGTAAAATAATTTCATGATTCAAATATTTATATCCCGGGTTTGCTACCCGAAAATAGTTTACACGATAAGCAACATTACTTTTATTAGCCAGGCTCGTATGAATGGTAAAGCTTGTATGAGTGTTGGAATTGACAGTTCCCAGATAAAAATTTGTAAAAGGGTTTTTAATAAAGTCTTTGAACTTAATTGAATAAAAGTATTCTTCAGTTCCTAATTTAGGACGAGAATGCAGAGACAATAATGAATTAGAAAATTGCAGGCTAAACGTTCTATTTTTAACCGGTACATCAAAGCTAAAAAGAACACCAATTTCTTGCGAGCTCAGCCAAAACATTTGACCATTTTTTAATTCGGGATACAACTGGTAAAAAAAATGGGATGCTACGTAACCTCCCACAAAGCTGCTATGTATATTCCCAATATTAACTTTATAACTTTGGCTATACTGCAATGGAGATAAATGAAGATTGATCCCGATACCTTTATTGTAGATTGCGCCAACCGCCAAATTACTTTTCCAGCTAATAATTTTATCTCCAGTTCTTTTTTCCTTCACGAGTCCAAAACTGAAATTACCTCCGTGATGTGCCAAGCCATAATTGTACTTATCCTTTATTTGCAGAAAAGATGCTGAAACATCAAAGGAAACTGATCTGGTAGTTTGAGCAACCAATTTATTGCTCGTGATTATTACAATAGCTATTATAAATATTTTCGGGATGCTCATTTTAATTTTTGATGCAGTTGGATGATTTGTTTGTTTCAAATACTTTGTTTAGTTGCTTGTGGTTATAGTTGAATTTAAATCACTCGTTCTTCGGGAATGTATATGATAGTATCTGCTGTTTGGCCTTAAAATTGGAAATTGCCTCATTTGATGCTGTAAAACTACAGCCACATTTTGCATGTGAAAAGACAATATACTGTCAAAAACGGACAATCTCATTTTCTTGCAATGCCGTGCTGGTATTCGCTTGAAGTGAAAGCAATACCATCGCCCGGGTGGGCATCTTCTTTTTGTGTTTTCATTTTTAAAGAACATAAGTAAGCCACTCATTTAAAGAGTGACTTACAGGTTTGATAGGAGATACCCTTGATTACTTGCAATTGTTGCAAGTGCAATTGCTGCCGCAGTTACAATTTTCGCAGCCGCAATTTGGGTGTTCACATTGTTGTTGGTTGGTTGGAGTAGCTGTACTCACTTTGAATGTTGATTTCATAATTGTTCTTTTAAATTGTTTTGAATAATTTGATAGAACAAAAGTAGAACCGGAAGGGGAGGTGGTTGTTACAGCACTTTGGGAAACTGTTATAGAATTTTGGGTTAGATATGATCCAGTAGTTTTCTTTTGTGCGACCCCACTTCCTTAAAATGTGAAGGCGTAAGACCAGTGATTTTTTTAAACTGTGCAGATAGATGTGCTACGCTGCTATATTCCATTTCAAAAGAGATTTCTGACAGCGTCATTTCGTTATATACCAACAGCTCTTTTACTTTTTCAATGCGTTGTTCAATGCAATAGTTTTCAATGGTGCGGCCCTCTACAGCAGAGAAGAAACTGCTTAAGTAAGTATATTCGTGATGCAGGTGCTGCGACAAGTAAACAGAGAGTTTTAGATTAGCATCTTTTTCATCGACCTCATTCCTTGCTTTCTTTATAACCAATTGTTTTATTTTTTCAATCGTGCCACTCATTCTGTTGTCTATTAGCTCGAGCCCGATTGTAACAAGTTGGGTACACAATGAAATTTTTTGCTCATCTGTTAACTCTTGGGTCAGGTGTATCTCTCCTGTAATCACCTGTTTAAATGGAATAGCCGCATTTTTTAAAACATCTTCCACTGCAAGGATGCAGCGATGACAAACCATATTTTTCACAAATAATATTTCTGCCGACATGATATACTATTTTAAAATTTAATTGTTCTGTTTTACCCCTATGCCCAGCCGGGTAATTTCTTAAAGATATAGAATAGGTACACCCCATAGATCAAATCAATCGTCATACAAAATACCGGCCAGTACACCGGGATATCAGTACTTACAAACCACCCATTGTGGTGAAAGATATCCCATACGCCATGCAGTATAATACCGTATGCTAAAAGAGCAGTTCTTTTGGTATATCCAATCAGCGCCAGAAAAAATAATGCGATGGCCGTCGAAATTTCCAGTACAATAAAAGGAACGGAATTATTCTTTAAAGCAAAGCCAACATATATAAAGGCAATAGCTACCAATATGGCTGCAGCAATAAGTTTGGTAGTAAAATATTTATTTAAAATAACGGTTAAGAATATTAATCCCACTGCTACTACCATTCCTGAAATTATTTCTATCATTTTATTTTTTTATTTAACTGTATATGAAATCAATTACATTTCTTTCCACCTGATAATTTTTTGTGGTACAAAGATGACACGATCATTGACAGTGTAAAAGACAATCAGGTGTCAAAAACGGACAAGGGGGATAGCAACATTTGTAAAAGGGAATATGCCTAAAAAGTGGCTAACCTATTTTGGAATTTGTTGCTCAATAAGTATTCTTTCTGACCTTTTTTTGCAGACATTAAAATGCAAAATCATTCCTTAGTATTTGTAAATAATACAAGAGATAACTTTGGGGTGAAAAAGTTTTGGCGGGATTAAAACTGTGTTTCGCAGACAATATCACCTATTTGGAAGATTTATCCTTTGCAAACACCCAAATCAAATGATTTTTGGTTACTATAAATCACTACATTCAAAGTCATGAAGAAGTCAGTTATTGTTTTACTGCATGTAGGTTTTTGGGCATGCTATTTAATATTGATAGGAATTATATTGGCTGTTTACGCTAAAAGTGGTGTTAATGTAAGTAACCAGGGCGCAAGGGTAATGAATGCATTCTATAGCATTTCTCTTTTTGCATTGGTTCCGTCGTTCATTTCATTTTACGTATTTTATTTTCTGCTGTTCCCAAAATACCTGCAACAAAACAAGTACCTTCTTTCCATTATTTACGGCTTACTGATTGCTACAGCAGCAGCCGTTATTGGTTATGTCCTTATTCGGTACTTTATAGAAACGGGCCGCATTAGTGATATGGATAAGGGCGGCAAGAACGGCAGATCTACAGCCCTCAGAACAATAATCGTCATGACTTTTATTGGTTCAATATGTGGTATGGTAGCCTTGGTTTTAAAAGGATTTATTACCTGGTTTAACGAGATTAAATTGAAAGAACTTTTAAAAGAAAAAAATTATGAAATGGAAATGGCGTTACTGAAATCGCAACTTGATCCGCATTTGTTGTTTAATACCATTAATAATATTGACGCCTTGATTTTAAAAGATGCGGTTGTTGCATCGGATTACTTGAATAAGTTATCCGATATCATGCGGTTTATGCTGTACGAAACAAAGGCTGATAAAATTTTGCTGTCTAAGGAAATTGAATACATTAGTAAATATATAGCGTTACAAAAAATTAGGACAGCAAACGAAAATTATGTACACTTTGCAGTAACCGGCACTACCGGCGGTAAATTTATTGCTCCCATGGTGTTTATTCCATTTATTGAAAATGCTTTTAAACATACCAATAATAAGAAAATTGAAAATGCTATTACAGTCAATATCTTTATAAGCGATGAAACCATACAACTGGTTTGTGAAAATAAATTTGATTCAAAACTAAAGGTCCGGCAATTTGATAGTGGTTTGGGTAATGAATTAATTCAAAAAAGGCTAAAACTTATTTACCCGGAAAAGCATATTTTGGAAGTGCATAAAACCAATGAACTTTATAGCGTGAACTTAACAATTCCCAATGGATATATATACCTGCATCATTATCGAAGACGAACCACTGGCGCTGGAAAAAACAAAAGACTTTATAAGTAAAGTTCCTTTTTTGCAGTTAAATGCAACGTTCGACAATGCGCTTACCGGGCTTGCCTACTTAAACAACAATAAAGTAGATATACTTTTTTTGGACATCAATATGGATGAGCTAACCGGTATTGAATTGCTGCAAAGTTCAAAAATATCCAGCCAGGTTATTATAACAACCGCATATCAGGAATATGCTTTAAAAGGGTATGAACTGCAAATAACAGACTATCTTTTAAAACCTTTTGCATTCAATCGTTTTTTACAGGCTGGAAATAAAGCACAGCAAAATATAGCCAACAGAAATACAGATGCGCAACCGGATTTTATTTTTGTGAAAACGGAAAACCGGTTGGAAAAAATTATGCTGAATGAAATCGTTTACATTGAGGGAATGAGGGATTACCTGAGAATAAATACCGTGAATAAAAAGGTGATGACTTTACAAAACTTCAGTGAGTTTGAAAAATTAATTCCTTCAAGTATAGTTTGCAGGGTTCACAAGTCGTATATGGTGGCACTTAATAAAATTGAATCCATCGAGCGGAATAGAATAAAGATTGCAGATCAGTTAATCCCCATCTCAGAAACCTACAAAGAGTCTTTCTTTCAAATCATTAACTCCAGGGCGTAAAGCTCCATCCATTTGGCAGAATAAAATGCCCAATATGCAGACATCAAAGCCTGTATTGCATAGCTGACTTGTAAGGCATTTTGCCTTCATATACTTTTGTTCAAGTTAACAATTTAAACAAAGTAACATGAACAAGAAATTACAAACAGCACTCGCAGCAGGAATGATTTTCCTATGCGCAAACACATTTGCCCAATCAATGGAATTGGCCCCTGAAAAGCACCATGATGCTACAATAGCAAGCCACCATCATTTTGGTATGTTGATTAATGTGGCGAGTACCAGCCTCAATTACGGAGCTGCAAATAGCAGCTTCACAGATTATAAAAAATCAATCAACGGTTTACAAATTGGAGCGTCATTTCAAAATGATTTTACAACCAAATTTTCGCTGGTATCCGAGTTGTACTTTATGATGAAAGGAGGTAAATTAAAAGCAGATAATCCGCTTACTATCCAGCAATCAACCCTTCGTTTTTATACAATTGAATCCCCGTTACTTGCCCGTTTTAATGTAGGTAAGGTTTATCTGAATGCAGGGCCTTCCATTGCATTTAATCTTTTTGGAACCAGGAAGATTGGAGACAAATCATCCAA
The DNA here is from genome assembly GCA_038320245.1 of Chitinophagales bacterium. Classification (GTDB taxonomy): domain Bacteria; phylum Bacteroidota; class Bacteroidia; order Chitinophagales; family Chitinophagaceae; genus Ferruginibacter. The sequence continues at coordinate 14,839 of JBBQEA010000107.1, forward strand.
TGCGATTTCCTTTAAGCCTTCAGTTGAAAATTTTAAACGCTGGGATGCCGGTATTCAAATGGGTGGCGGCTATCAATTTAATACAAAACAAAAGCTTGTTGTAATCGACATCAGATATACCTATGGCTTATCCAATGTTTCTTACGGCCAGGAAATATACAACCGGAATGTTAATATCGGTTTACATGTATCCAGGCTCCGGTAAGCTAATCACTTAATAAAAGAGTGGGGCAAATTCGCTTTCTGTGAAATCATTTAACACGGTGCGTAAACATTAACAATCGCACAAAACAGCATCACAATTTTTGATAATGAGAATAACGAATTCAAATAGAAAAATCGCAATTGTTAAGGGTATGCCAACTGAACCTATGCCAATGAACTCACTGCGGAAGACTTCGCTGGTGGCTGGCATATTGTACTTACTAACTTTTGTGTCGATTCCAACCCTGGCATTGTATGGTTCAATACACGAACCTGGCTACATACTCGGTACCGGCCCGGATACTGCTGTCATCATCGGAAATATCCTCGAGATAATTGTGGCGCTCACAGGTATTGGCACTGCGGTCGTGTTGTTCCCGGTGCTCAAGGGGCAGAACGAAGGGATGGCACTAGGGTTGGTAGGCTCCCGGGTGCTGGAGGCGGCCACCATCTTCATCGGTGTTATGTTCCTCCTAACGGTGGTAAACTTACGGCAAACTGCAGCCGGTGTAACGGCACTGGTTACCAGCCAAACCCTCGTCACCATGTATGACCGGATATTCCTTATCGGACAAAGTTTTATGCCGGCTATTAATGATCTGTTGCTTGGAGTTCTATTGTATCAATCGAGGCTTGTGCCAAGGGGCATTTCTTTGATTGGTCTCATCGGTGGCCCCGTGCTTATTGTCGGGGATATCTTAGTGCTGTTTAGCATTATTGGACAGAATAACCCTTCGACAGCGTTGTTCGCAATTCCGGTTGCATTATTTGAGTTTTTGCTGGGGATATACCTGGTTGCGAAGGGGTTCGATTCAACAACAACAGATTATCAATCGCCGGATCAAATAATCCAATTCGGGCGGGATTAGAAAGGGAAAGTTCGTAGAAAATTCCCTTGCAAGTTCATTGCTGTATAAAGGGATTTTCCATTTGCAAGGTCGGTTATACAATCTGTTGAGTTGCTGCCAAAAGAGTTTGTACTTTAAAATAGTCCTACTCAATTGCATCTTCGTCCTACCACTCAACCTGTTGTGGAAATTACTTTTGTTAAAGATAAAATCCTATAAATATAAAAGCCATCGAGTTGCATTTTGTGTATGTAAAGGCATCTCTTGCTGCTAATATTTTAATGAAAAAAGGTTGTCCTTTTTTGACATCCTGTTGTCCTTAATTACGAAGAAAGCCAGTCTAATTTTGCAAAATAAAATACAAAATAATTGCTGGTAAAATAAAAAAACCGGATTAGCATGGTAGGTATTCTGACCGGAAAACTGGTTTAACTATAAAGCAAGGTATTTGCAAATCATCGTCGTCCTCATCCAAAGAAATACTAAAGCAATCAAACAATATTAGAACCTAACCGGAAATATGAAAGAAGTGGAAAGCATTTCATCATATTCTAACAACAACAAAAAAAATTATTATGAGACATTTTTTCCTTTTCATCTTCCTTGCAGTAGGGACAACGTCTTTTGCACAGGACAATCAATTATTCACCATTAGTGGCACAGTAAAAGATGCTGCCACCGGCGAAACCCTGATAGGTGCAAGCATCGTATTAACCGATGTTAAACCAAAAAGTACCTTCTCGAATGCTTATGGTTTCTACTCCATCAATGCAGTGGAAGGCACTTACAAAATGAGCGTAA
>JBBQEA010000108.1:0-16666 GCA_038320245.1 Chitinophagales bacterium
TAGGCGCTTGTGAAAACTTTCTACAGTTTTAGTCCCCTTAATATTCATAAGTGCATTAAGCCTATCACTCACTGCTTTTTCCGTTTCGGCAAATGCAGGATGGGTAGTAGGAATAGCAGGCGTACGAATTTCATCGGCCAAATAATTGCCCAATGTGTAGGGTATTACAAAATAACCATCCGCCAATCCTTGCATCAATGCAGATGCTCCCAACCTGTTGGCACCATGGTCGCTGAAGTTGGCTTCTCCCAAAGCATATAATCCCTTAACGGTTGTTTGTAGTTCATAATCTACCCATAGCCCACCCATTGTATAGTGCACGGCGGGAAAAATTCTCATCGGCATTTCATAAGGGTTTTCACCAGTAATTTTTTCATACATTTCAAACAGGTTGCCATATTTTTCTTTAACGACCGCTTTGCCCATTGCAATAATGGTTGCCTCATCTGCATGGTCGTTACCCTGCTTGCTCACCTCTATTTTTCCATAGCGGCTGAATGCATCAGCAAAATCAAGGTATACAGCCAGTTTGGTAGTACCAACACCATATCCTTCATCACACCTTTCTTTTGCAGCCCTTGATGCTACATCCCTTGGCACAAGATTACCAAAGGCAGGATACCTTCTTTCTAAATAATAATCTCTCTCCTCTTCAGGAATATCAATTGCACTACGGGTTTCATTTTTCATTTTTGGAACCCATATTCTGCCATCATTACGTAAACTTTCACTCATCAGCGTTAGCTTACTTTGGTATTCCCCACTAACGGGAATGCAGGTAGGATGAATTTGTGTAAAGCAAGGATTACCAAAGAAAGCTCCCTTCTTATGTGCCTTCCATGCAGCAGTTACATTACTGCCCATGGCACTTGTACTTAAATAAAATACGTTGCCATAACCACCACTGCATAAAAGAACAGCATGGCCGAAATGTCTTTCCAGTTCGCCGGTTATCAGGTTTCTTGCTATAATCCCTCTTGCTTTACCATCTATCATCACTACATCTTCCATCTCGTGGCGGGCGTACATAGTTACATTACCTAAGGCCACCTGCCTTTCCAAAGCGCTGTATGCACCCAATAATAATTGCTGACCAGTTTGTCCTGCTGCATAAAATGTGCGCTGAACCTGTGTGCCGCCAAAACTTCTGTTGCTTAACAATCCACCATATTCTCTTGCAAAGGGAACTCCTTGTGCAACACATTGATCAATGATACCATTGCTTACTTCGGCAAGGCGATGAACATTACTTTCTCTTGAGCGATAATCACCACCTTTTACTGTATCATAAAAAAGGCGAAAAACAGAGTCGCCATCATTTTGATAATTCTTTGCTGCATTTATGCCGCCTTGTGCCGCAATGCTGTGCGCTCTTCGGGGACTATCATTATAACAAAATGCTTTTACCTTATACCCCAATTCTCCCAAAGAGGCTGCAGCACTAGCTCCTGCTAATCCTGTACCCACAATCACCACTTCCAGTTTACGCTTATTAGAAGGATTTACCAGTTTTACATGCCCTTTATAATCATTCCACTTTTCATGCATCTCGCCGTTAGGGATTTTTGAATCTAGAGTCATAATCTTTTTTTTGTTTGATATTAAAAGTATAAGATAAGATTGATAACAAATTATTTTGTGGATGGTTTAGCTACTATTGAATCCAATTAAAATAAAATGCCAGAGGCATGCTGGCAAATAATAAACATATTATTACCGTATATCCTATACCGATTGTTTTTATGAGGGGGGTGTATCGTTTGTGATTAATGCCCATTGTTTGAAATGCACTGCTAAACCCATGCAATAAATGCCAGAATAAAGATGTAACGCCGGCTATGTATATTACAACGATCCACCATTTGCTAAATTCTTCTTTCATTGATGCATACAAATTATGTTCCCCGTCTCCGCTGCCGTATAACGCAATTTTTGTTTCAAGGAAAAATTTTGAAATATGTATGATTAAAAAGAAAAGCAATAGGGTTCCTAACAAACCCATACTGCGACTGTACCATGTGCTGTTTTTATTAGCATCAGACACGTTATATTTTACAGGCCTTGCAGCTTTGTTTTGTTTCCACAATAATAACCCTTGAATTATATGAAGTATTAAACCTGCAAATAATCCAATCTCCATAATACGGATTACCCAATTATGGCTCATAAAATAAGCAGCGGAATTAAAGGTATCTCCGTTATCGTTTACAAAAATGCAGGAATTAACTCCTGCATGAACTATTAAAAAAGATATTAAAAAAAGGCCGGTTAGCCCCATGGCGAATTTTTTCCCGATAGAAGCTGTGAAGAAGGATTTCCAGGTCATAAGAAAACAGTTGATTTATATAATGTTGCAAAAATACGTAAGGAAAAACCATAAATTTATTTTTATGGGATTTTTCTGAAAACAAAAAAAGTTTACGCAAATCAAATAAACTTTATTGCAATTGACGGAGAATCCAATTATCAATTTGCTGAAAAACATGGTCAGGTTTTAAGGTTCTCCATTGAGGGAAATCCATCAATGCAACGTAATTGGTTAGCCGGGCCTTTTTAAAATCATACTGGCTTGCCTGTGACATGTCAACAACTACAATCCACCCGCCTTCATCCATCAACTGTTCATTCCATTCTTCATAATAGCTATCATCACTACTGTGAAAATTCAAGACATTTTCTGCTATCAAAATAAATTTAGTAATTCCATCTTTAAACATCTTATCCGTAATATCTCTTCTCAACGTCATGATATCATTTTCAATAGCATCATTCCATTCGCCAATTAATTCAATAATGGCAAATTCCTGATCATAATCTACATACAATATCTTCATGTACAATGTACGGCTGCCGAATTCATCCCACTGTGGATGTATGTAGTAATTATAAACGGTTTGCGAAAATTCAAATTCACTGTAAGTGCGGCCGTAAAAGGGAGATCGCTCATCCTCTTCTGCAACGTAGAGGTGTCGCCAGTTGTAATATGGTTCAATATCCTGCATGTAACAAAGGTTTCAAAAAGCCAAAAATGTACTCTTTATTTGTTCAAAATTAAATATTGTAAATGAAACTACTTCTGTAATATTTAATTTAAAATTAGATGTGCTTGGCAAAATTTCTATTTTCCGGTTAGCATTATTATATAGCATTAAAATAGCTACTGGACTAAAAAAAAGCAATAATAACCTTATGCTCATTTAAGGAAAACCTACATCATACGCATAAAAAAAGCTCCACCAAGTGGAGCTCTCTTAACTTTAAACCCATATAAATAATTATTGAACAATAATTTTTTGAGAAAATGCTAACTGCTTGTTTTCATTAAGCACTTTTAATAGGTATGTTCCCTTAGCAGTTTTAGATAAAAGGTTACAACTTTCAACCTGGTTGCCTTTAGCAATAGTTACAATTTTAGAAGCTATGGGTCTGCCAGCTAAATCGGTAAAAACCATATTGTACCTGCCGGGCTTTTGTCCCTCAAAAAACACATTAAATTGATTTCCTGTAACGGGGTTAGGAAAAACCTTTGCATCACCGGCAACATCAAAAGAAGGCAATGTGAATTTTGTTAAATCAAATTTATTGGTAGCGTCAGCCTCTTTTTGTAACAGAAAATTACCATTGGCTAAATCGGATGCATTAAAGGTTTTATCTACATTGGGGATAGCAACAGCTTTTAAATCTTTAAAATTACACTTGTATAAGCCTTCAAAAACATTTGCACTGCTTACAACGATATCTCCATCGCTATTAACCACGGCACCATTGGTTGTGTAATTTGCAGGCAACCCGGTAATAGTACCTGTAAAAGTTGCTACCCTCGATTTTACATCAACCGTAAAAACATTGTGGTTAGCAGAAATCACTACTAATTTACCAAAAGCATCGGCCAGCATATCTCCACCCCAGCTGCTGCATTTATTATGGATTGACAAACCTTTATTACTTTCAGCATCTACCAGGTTCCCCAAATCCTGTACCGAACCCGATTTACCTGTTGAAAATTTAATGAGGTGATTGGCATCATTTGTAAGAGCATAACCAAATCCATCTTCAGCAATAACCATTCTTGTAATTTGGTTTTCTTCCGGCTGATAAACTCCTGTTGAATTACTTAATGGAATAACATTCTTTTTAACAATGGTAAAGCTGGCTTCTTTACTTTCTAAATCTAAAAAACGAATATCTGCAAAATGCATCGGTGCAAAATACAACCTGTTGTTTCTGCTATCCAATGCACAAGCTGCAACACCAAATTCTGTAGGTTTTACAGTTCCCGGAGTTTGTGTACGGGCTTCTGTATCATTTAAAGTTTTTGTTTTAAAAGAAGTTTTATCCGCTTCAAATATCGTTTTTACAACCTTTCCGGATGTAATGTCAATCTCTTTTATATCAGCCCAAAAAAAGTTATTGCCGCTTTTACCAGTGATGGCATACGTTCTGTTTTTTTTCTGAGCCTGTGTAAAAGTTGAAAATAAGATGAATGATAATGTAAGTAAAAATAAATGTTTCATAAAAGTGTAGTTTAGTATTTACATGTAATTTATTGTACTTGTTTTAAAAAACAATGATTATAGTAAGATAATTTAAGTAGTAACATAAATTTAAAATGGTGCTCTAAATTAATTTAGAAGACAAAAAGGTAAAAATAAAAAGATGATAATTACTGCTTTAAACTGTGATATTTTATTAATCCATCCATAGGTTGTTTAAGTACATTACCTAACTCCAGTTCATAAGACTGGCACATTTCTTTTAAAACATCTTTAAAACCATACGCAACACTTCCTGTAAAATGTATGGGTAGTGTCCAGCTTTCCTTGTATTTACATATGTGCGTAAAGAAAAAATCATTAAAACTATCCTCAATAATATTTTCAATCATAAAATGTCCCCGGTTTTCTATCAAAAAACCCACAAAAGCGGCCAGATACCTGTTGGGTAAGGGTTGCCGGTATACTGCATCTAGTATGGTGGTACTATCTGTATTGTATTTGGCCTTAAACCTGTCCATCAAATCCGGATCGAAAGTATTGTAAAGAAAATATTGAACCACCTTTTTACCCATATAAGCGCCACTACCTTCATCTCCCAAAATAAACCCCAATCCCGGACTGTTATTAACTATTTTTCTGCCATTAAAATAACAGGAATTAGACCCTGTACCCAATATACAGGCAACACCTTTTTCATCTCCACAGAGCGCTTTAGCAGCGCCCATTAAATCACTGGTTACATTTATGTTGGCTGCGGTAAACAGTTTCCGCAAAGCTTGCTTTACAATGGTTACATTCTCAGGTTTACTGCATCCTGTTCCGTAAAAATGGATAATTTCCGGAACTGCAGCTTTTAAACCGGGCAATAATTCTTGCTCCAAAATGGATTTAATTTGTATCGAAGAAAGAAAGTAAGGACTAATGCCCTGTGTAATGATTTTTCTTTTTTTTTGTCCATCAATTAGGCACCACTCAGCCTTGGTTGAGCCACTATCAGCAATTAATTGTATCGGCATAATTATTTTAATTTTATACAGGTACCAAAATAATCACATTTTAGCGACACCCAAAATATAATTATATCTTAAATAAAATTGGCACGAAGTCGCTAATCCTTACCAATCAGCAAACACACTGATTCGGTTAAGTATAATTCAATTATTTTCGTGACAATTATATTTAAAGATGAATAAAAAATTACAGATTTGGCTCCCCTTGCTTTTAAGTATTACACTGATAACCGGTATGCTGCTGGGTTACATAATGAGAGATGCGTTGCCGGGAAAAAACTTTTTTTTGTTGGAGAAACCTCATCCATTGCAGGAGGTACTTGAACTAATCAAGAATAAATATGTGGATGATGTAAAACTGAAGGATTTGAGCGACACAGCCATTAAAGCCATTCTTGAAAAACTGGATCCTCATTCAGTATTGATACCAGCAGAGGATTTGCAAAGTGTAAATGAAGATATTGCCGGCAATTTTTTTGGTATTGGAGTAGAGTTCAATGTAATTGACGATACCATTCAGGTTATAAACGTAGTACCAAAAGGTCCAAGTGAAAAAGCGGGCATACTTTCCGGAGATAAATTTATTAAGGTAAATGACAGTATTGTGGCGGGTATAAAAATATCATCTGAGATGATCCGCAAATTATTGAGGGGCAATAATAATACAAAAGTTACTGTCGTGATATTAAGGGACTGGAAAGAAAAAAAAGTTGTCATCAACAGGGGTATTATACCTGTAAGCAGTATTGATGCCAGCTATATGATAGACAGCATAACCGGTTATATTCGTTTAAATAAATTTTCGCAGGTAACTTATCATGAGTTTATGCAGGCGCTGGAATCATTAAAAAAACAGCAGGTGCAGAAACTGATATTGGACTTAAGAGGCAATGGAGGCGGCGTTTTAGACGAAGCTACAGCGATTGCAGATGAATTTTTGGATGGAGATAAGTTGATTACTTATACAGAAGGAAAACATTTTCCAAAAAAAGAATATCGATGCAAAAAAGAGGGTTTATTTGAAAAAGGGAAATTAATAATTTTATGTGATGAAGGCACTGCAAGTGCAAGTGAAATTTTAATTGGTGCACTACAGGATTGGGATAGAGCAACCATTATAGGACGACGCAGTTTTGGCAAAGGGTTGGTGCAAGAACAGTACGACCTAAGTGATGGCAGCGCTTTAAGGTTAACCATTGCTAGGTATTTTACACCCATTGGAAGAAGCATACAACGACCTTATGCAAATGGAGGAAAAGCCTATTACAATGAAATAGAAAATAGATTTCATGATGGAGAGTTGGTAACACTGGATTCTTTAAAAAATGACAGCTTACATATTTTTAAAACGAATAAAGGCAGGGTATTATATGGTGGAGGAGGCATTACGCCTGATATTTTTGTAGCCCTGGACACCAGCAAAACAAGTGCTGTTTCTGCCAAATTATTCTTAAAGGGTACTATTGGGACTTTTGCCTATATTTTTTTTCAGCAAAACCGTGAAATGTTTAAGCAATACAAGCAACCAAAAGAATTTGCAGATAATTACACGCTTTCTGATGAAGGCTGGACATACTTTTCAGAGCGAGCAAAAAAAGATTCTGTTAATCTGGACAAAATTTCACTAATAGAAAAAAATGCCATCATTCAAAGAATAAAAGCAGGCATTGCACGTCAAATTTGGAGAAACGAAGGCTATTTTGAAACCATGAACAAACAAGATGCGACGGTTAAAAAAGCAATGGAATATTAAAATCTGAAATTCAACAGAATTTAACAATAGCATAAATAAAACTTAAAATGCAGCAATCGTAATATTATGTTGACATCTATAAAATTGGATATGGATTAATATTTAGCTAATTTCACCAACCATATTTTTTATAAATAAGTATAAAATATGCAAGTGTAAACCCTTAAAGAAGTAATTTAATTTTGATGTGATAATTTCCCCACTTAACCTATTAGTTGATAATAAATAAAGATTTCTTTATCAAAAAGTAAGATTTCTTTATTTATTACGTTAAACAAACAATTTTATAAAGTATAAAGTCATGCTAAAAACCGTCATTAATTTTTCAGTCTTACTGGTATTTGTTCTTATTTCATCATCTTGCTACAATACTAAAAAAAACAGCTATTTTAATGAGGTGCAAGATGCCACCATTTTAGCAAGGGCAAATGAAATGCAGATTAATGTACAAAAGAATGATCTTTTGAGTATTACAATTAGTAGCGCAAACAGCGTTGCAGACGTACCTTTCAATGTAAGTAACAGTGTAAAAGCGAGTAACTTAACATCATCCGGAAATAGAAATGAAACCTCGGGTTACCTGGTAGATGTTGATGGAAATATTGAGATAAACCAGTTAGGTAAAATTAAAGCAGCGGGGTTAACTAAAAAACAACTAAAAGAAGCAATCACAAAAATCCTTCTTGATAGGCAGTTGCTAATTGATCCGATAGTTACCATCAGACATATGAATTTTGAAGTTACTGTTATGGGCGAAGTTGGAAGACCATCTGTAATTTCTGTTCCCAGTGAAAAAATTTCACTAATCGGGGCATTGGGTTCAGCAGGTGATATTACAATTTATGGCCAAAAAGAAAATGTACTTCTCATTAGGGAAAGTGATGGTAAAAGGTTGATAAAAAGGTTAAATCTTAATTCAAAAGATTTCCTTCAATCTGAATACTATTACTTACAACCAAATGATATAGTTTATGTAGAACCTGATAAAAACAAATTAGCAACTGTAAACAGAACGAGATTAATATTACCTACGTTACTATCAGCCGCTTCCTTTTTCCTAATTGCATTAAGTTACTTCAAAAGATAATATAATAAGGTAATTATAACCAGCTCAATTTTTATGAATTCAAGTCAATCAAAATCCCAAAAATCGCAGCCCCAAAAAGATGAAAACCAGATAAGCCAATTGGTGGCAGGATATATTGCTTACTGGCCTCTATTTCTGATTTTTTTAATCATATCGTTGGGAAGTGCCTTTACTTATATACGATACACCACTGCTAAGTATAGTGCATCTGCTACGCTGATAATTAAGGATGAAAATAAAGGAAACAAGGATAGCAAAATGTTAGAATCAATTGATGCGCTTGGTTCAAAAAAGATTATTGAAAATGAAATTGAAGTACTACAATCAAGAACTTTAATAAATGATGTAATCAGAAAATTACACTTATACGCCTATATTTGGCAGGAAGGTAAGGTACACTCAATATCAGCCTATGTTTTAAGTCCGTTGACAATTCAAGCCAAGTCACCTGATTCCTTAAAGTCGTTTGATGAAATTTTACTGGATTATGATAAAAATAAAGGAACAGTTAAGCTAAATAACGGCTTTTCCGGCCCCATAAATGAATGGCTTAAAACACCCTATGGCGAATTGAAGTTTGTTAAAAACCCCTATTACTATGATGCCGGGGAGGAGAAAAAGCCCTTGTTTTTCAATATTACTGCTACTAAAAATATGACGGGTTGGATTTCAGCAGGACTAAAAGTAGCCGCATCCAGTAAGCTTTCCAGTGTAATTGATTTAGAATATGTAGATGAGGTTCCACAAAAAGCAGAAGACATTTTAAACGCCTTAATTTTTTATTATAATGAAGAGGCCGTTATTGAAAAAGGCAATCTTGTAAAAAATACTTTGTCTTCAATTGAAGAAAGACTAAGTGTTGTAGCCGCTGATTTAGATTCTATAGAAAGAAAAATGCAACAGTTTAAGGCTGGAAACAAAGCTGTTGACTTAGGCATGCAAGGCAATTTATACCTTCAGGGTGTAAATGCTACAGATGCAAAACTAGGAGAAGTGGGTGTGCAGCTATCAAACCTTAACCAACTGGAACAATTTGTGGCATCTAAAGAATCTAATATTGGAATTCTGCCCTCTGCCATAGGAATAAGTGACCCCACACTTACCCAATTAATGACTAACCTCAATACTGCACAAATGGAGTATGAGCGGCAGAAAAAGACGGTAGGTGAAAATAACCCAATTATATTAGGTTTAAAAGAACAAATAGAAAAGATAAAGCCCAATATATTATCAAATATTCAAACACAAAAGAAGAATTTAGAGGTTAGCAGGAGTAATCTATATGCCAGTACAGGTAAGTACAGTTCTATGCTAAATTATATACCGCAAAAAGAAAGACAGTTACTTGAAATTAGCCGTGATCAGCAAATTAAAAGCAATATCTATCAGTTTCTACTACAAAAAAGAGAAGAAAGCGAATTATCCTATGCAGCTACATTATCAGATAGTAAGGTTGTAAATTATGCGCAGGCAGGTAAAAAACCTGTGAGTCCTAAAACAATGGTGATATATGTTGCCGCATTATTAATTGGATTAATTGCTCCATTAATTATAGTTAATGGGATGGAAATGCTTAATAACAAAGTTCTGTATAGAAAAGAAATTGAAGCACTAACCTCTCTCCCAATAATTGGAGAGGTTGTATTTAATAATTCCAAACAACAACTGGTATTAGAGGCAGGTAAAAGATCTTTTATTGCTGAGGAGTTTAGAAAAATCCGCATTTCCCTCTTATTTCTTGGTATAGATGCCAATCATAAAAAAATGGTGGTAACCTCCAGCATTCCTGGTGAGGGCAAGAGTTTTATTGCTGCAAACTTAGCTGTAAGTCTTGCAATGACTGGTAAAAAAGTAGCCTTGGTTGATATGGATCTACATGATCCATCTTTAGGCAAATTATTTGACATTACAACAGGTGACGCAGGTGTAAGCAACTTTCTAACAGGTAAAGTAGGAATTAATGAAATAATAAGGGAGATACCTACGCAAAGCAATCTTTTCTTTATCTCATCAGGAGCAATTGAGGACTCACCATCCGAATTATTGGAAAATGGAAAAATCCAACAACTGATAACTTACCTTGAAGACAATTTTGACGTGGTAATATTGGATACGGCTCCGGTAGTAATGGTTACTGATGCATATCTTTTGTCCTCACTCTGTGATGCTACATTATATGTTGTAAGACACAAATACACCCCTAAAATGCTTGTTAAACGTATAGATGAAGTAAATAAAATTAATACGCTTAAAAATGCTGCCATTATATTTAATGGTATTAAAACAAGAGGCTTTGTGAAAAACAATTATGGCTATGGCTACGACTATGTTTATGGTGGTGATAAAAAAAGTAAAAAAGCAAAAAAAGCAAAAGCCTAAAAATATTTATTAGTATTATTAGTGAAAAATATTGCAAACGGGTTTGAAGTAAAAATTATCTTCGCCACATTAATAATTAACTAAATCAAAAGATGGAATTAAATAGCAAAATTTATGTAGCCGGACACCGTGGAATGGTAGGAAGTGCAATTTCCAGAGATTTAAAAAGCAAGGGCTTCGAAAATATAATCACCCGAACATCAAAAGAACTTGACCTAAGGAACCAGGCTGCTGTAAATATTTTTTTTAAAGAAGAAAAACCTGAGTACGTTTTTTTAGCTGCAGCAAAAGTGGGAGGAATACAAGCAAATAATACTTATCGTGCTGATTTTTTGTATGATAATTTAATGATACAAGCCAATATCATACATGCCGCTGCAACAGAAAAAGTAACCAAACTGATGTTTCTAGGAAGCTCATGCATTTACCCTAAAATGGCGCCCCAGCCGCTCAAAGAAGAATACCTGCTAACCGGATCTTTAGAGCAAACCAACGAACCGTATGCAATTGCAAAAATTGCAGGAATAAAATTATGTGAATACTATCGGGATCAATACGGTTGCAACTTTATTAGTGTAATGCCCACCAATCTTTATGGTGTTGGAGATAATTACGATTTAAATAATTCCCACGTATTGCCAGCCCTTATCCGAAAAATGCATGAAGCTAAAATTAAAAATGCGGATGAGGTAGTAGTGTGGGGAACGGGAACTCCAAAGCGTGAGTTTTTATATGCTGATGATTTAGCAGAAGCATGTACTTATTTAATGGACAATTACAATGAAAAAGAATTAATAAACATAGGCACTGGTGAAGATTTAAGTATAAAAGAGCTTGCAATGCTGGTAAAAGATATTATCGGTTTTACTGGTCCGCTTGTTTTTGATGAAACAAAGCCTGATGGTACGCCAAGGAAACTGATGGATGTATCTAAAGTTCACAGCAGGGGATGGAAACACAAAATTGATTTGAAGCAAGGTATTCAATTGGCTTACCAGGATTTCTTACAGCATCAGGCTATCAGCTAATACAGCAGCACAAATATTAAATAATCAACAAAGAAAATATGGATACAAATAACAAAACAGCACTTATTACTGGTATCACAGGACAGGATGGAGCCTACCTTGCAGATCTTTTATTAGAGAAGGGTTATAAAGTTCATGGTATTAAAAGAAGATCTTCATTAATAAATACACAACGTATTGATCACTTGTACCAGGATCCGCACGAGAAAAATGTTCGCTTTCAGTTGCACTATGGCGACATGACAGACAGCACCAACCTGATTAGGATAATACAGGAAACACAACCGGATGAAATATATAACCTGGCTGCAATGAGCCATGTAAAAGTAAGCTTTGATGAACCTGAATATACTGCCAATGCAGATGGCATCGGCACACTACGATTGTTAGAAGCCATTCGTATTTTAGGTCTTGAAAAAAAGACCAGAATTTACCAAGCCAGCACTTCTGAATTATATGGATTGGTGCAAGCTGTGCCACAAAGCGAAACCACTCCTTTTTACCCACGTAGCCCTTATGCAGTAGCTAAACTATATGCATATTGGATTACCATTAATTACAGGGAAGCTTATGGAATGTTTGCCTGTAACGGTATACTGTTTAATCATGAAAGCCCATTAAGGGGAGAAACATTTGTTACCCGTAAAATAACCAGGGCTGTATCTGCTATTGTAAAAGGAAAACAGGAAAAGCTATACCTCGGTAATTTAGATGCCAAAAGAGATTGGGGGCATGCGAAAGATTATGTTGATGCCATGTGGAGAATATTACAACAGGACAAGGCAGAAGATTATGTTATTGCTACCGGCATTACTACTACAGTAAGGGATTTTGTAAAACTAGCTTTTGCTGAAGTTGGTGTAGAGCTTGAATTTAGTGGGGAAGCTGTGAATGAATCAGGATCTGTAAAATCTTGTAGCAACCCTGCGTACCAATTACCCATTGGCAAAAATGTGGTAGCCGTTGATCCGGAATATTTCAGGCCAACGGAAGTGGATCTTTTAATTGGTGATGCTACAAAGGCCAACACCAAATTAGGCTGGATGCCAAAATATGATTTAGCCGCTTTGGTAAAAGAAATGATGGAAAAAGATGTGGAATTAGCCTAATAAACCAGGATACTTCTAAAATAAAATAAACAGGCCCACTTTATAGTTGGGCCTGTTTGTTTTACAAGTTATACCGATTATACTCTGTAATTAGTCCAATCGGTATTTACCAAATCCCTTAACGCTAAGCCATCACACATAATTTCAGCCAGCGCCCATTGGCCTATCATGAAATTATATTTGGTATTATTTGACGTGGCAAATATCTAAATCACAAAAAATAAAAAAGTCTTGCCTGCTGTAAAAATTCTAACCAAAAAATATCTCTGTCCTGATTTTTTCAATTATTTCCTGCGTTATTTTTTCAGTAGGATTATTCGTTTTATAAGCGGCTATTCTGGCATTCATTTCTTCAATCTTGGCATTGTATTCCATATTCGTCTTCTCCTCCGGCAATATTTTGTTTACGTACTTGCTGTATTCATTAAAAGCGTATTCAACTAAAATTCCAGCCGACAAACAAACAAAATAAATAGTGACATAATCCCGGGTACCAAAACCGTAAGTGAACCAGTACCACAAGCAAAAAAATATGGGGATGGGCAGAAATATCCATTGCCTAAATCTGGCAATTATAAAACCAACAGCGTAAAATGCAATACCAAAAAACCCAAAATAACTACCAGATTTCAGTGTTAGAAATGGTATTATTATAACAGGTATCAGGATAAACTGAAGAAAAAAAACAATTAATTTCATTTTCATAGCAAAAAATTTCATTTATACAACAATGTTTACCCAATCCCCTTTTCTATATTTCATATTATGTTGCATACTTAACATTAAAATAGTGCCATTTATTATTTCGGCTGCAAAAATAGCTATTTAATAGAAGAGTTTTAGTACCCTCTTTTACGCTTTAACTAAACAAAAAATCGATATCATCTTCACTGAGTGCTTTTACAAAACCCTCCTCCTCCCCTATCAATTCTGCTGCAAGCTTTTTTTTGCGCTGCTGCAGCTGAATTATTTTCTCTTCAATTGTATCCTTACATATCAATTTATAGGCAAATACATTTTTAAGCTGCCCAATCCGATGCGTTCTGTCAATAGCCTGTTGCTCAACTGCTGTGTTCCACCAGGGATCAATAATAAATACGTAATCGGCAGCCGTAAGGTTTAGGCCTGCATTACCAGCCTTTAAACTTATTAAAAATACTTTTTCCTTAGAATCATTTTGTTGAAAATCATTCACCAGTTGCTGGCGCTTTTCAATGGGCGTACTACCATCTAATCGGCAGTAAAAAATCTTTTCCTTTTGAAGTCTTTCTTCAATAAGATCCAGCATACTGGTAAACTGAGAAAACACCAATGCTTTGTGTTCCTGTACTATCTGCTGCAACTCCTCTGCAAGCATGTCAAGCTTTATAGAATCGTACCTTTTGGGTTGCTCCTCTTCTTCTTTAAGCAAAGCACTGGAATTGCAAACCTGCCGCAGTTTAAGCATGCCGTTTATTACACTTAGTTTGCCTTTACTAAATCCATTTTGTTTAATATCTAAAAACACACTGTTGCGTACATTTTCCCTGATAGATTCATACAAAATCTTTTGTGACCCACCCATCTCACACCACAATATACTTTCGGTTTTTTCCGGAAGATCTGTTGCTACCTGCTCTTTTGTGCGTCGTAAAATGAAGGGCGCTGTTAACCGCTGCAATGCTTTTATTTTATCAACGTCCTGTTCGTTATCGATTGCATCGGCATATTCTCTTTTAAAAAACTCTCTGCTACCAAACATGCCTGGCAATAAAAAACTTATCTGTGCATACAAATCAAAGGTGTTATTCATTACCGGCGTTCCGCTCAATGCAATACGCATGGTAGCTTGTAATTGATTAACAGCCCGGGTAATTAATGCAGCCGGATTTTTAATATTGTGACTTTCATCTATCACCGCCACATCAAAATGTATGGCTGAAATTTTTTCAATATCGCTTCTTAAGGTTCCATAAGTTGTTATTACTACTTTGTTTTCGTCCAAACCTATATCCTCCAAATTTCTTTGCAAACCATGATAAATAATCGTTTTTATGTGAGGCGCAAATTTTTCCAACTCGGCTGCCCAGTTATAAACAAGAGAGGAAGGGCATACCACGAGGTATTTTTCTTTAGCAGACTGCTGCAAACGGTAAGCAAAAAAGCTGATAGTCTGTAGTGTTTTCCCCAGCCCCATGTCATCTGCAAGGCAGGCTCCGGCGCCGGCCTGTGCAAGCAACACCATCCATTCAAAACCCTTTTGCTGGTATTGGCGCAGTGTTGCATTTACCAACAATGGCACTTTAAACAAAACCACTTCTTCTTTTTGCCATTGCTGCCATAGCGCCCACCATTCCTTATTAATATTTGGCTTTAGAACCTGCTGTTCAGGCTGCATTTTTTCTTCAGTCAATGCCATCCAGCGGGCTACTTCAATATGTTTATTTGCAACCTTACCGTGCTTGATTATGGTACCATATTGCTGCAACCATTCATCACCAACAATACCTAAACTACCATCTTTTAATAAAATGGCTTTTTGGCCTGATAGTAACATTTTTTGCAATGCCGGTAAAGGCACTTCTTCTGTACCAAAGGTTAAAGAAAATTGCAGGGTCAGCATATTGCTGTCATTTTTTTCAATCGTTACTTTAGTTATAGGCTTGTGACTGCTGTACCTGAAATGTTTTAGCATATCCATTCCCACTACCTCAATATTACTGTCTAATAATAAATGATACGCTTTTAAAAACCACTGTTTCTTTTGTGCATCTGCAAAACCAAGGTAATAATATCCGTTTGTTTGTTTTACAAAATTCGGGTGCAGACCAACCAGTAATTGTACAAAGGCTGCTTCCTGCTGTTTATCTCTTTTTATAACAAAAGCCGCACCTCCCCGTGTAACCTCAAAACTTTCCACCCACCGCCCCTCGGCGATAAAACCATCATACAACCATTGTGGGGTAAGCACTAAAAACGATCCGCTTATTTCACTCAGCATTACCTGGTTAACAGGCGCTGTTTCAACAATATGCTGCTCAAAAAAACCATTTCTGTTTACAGTATAATCTTCCTCTAGTTTAGCAAGGATATTTTCGGCCAATGCCTGCGGATCATTATTGTACTGAGCGGCATTGGCAGCCATCAGCCAGCTTAAGGTTTGACTGTCCTTAAAACCTAGTAAAAAGTATTCGTTATTTTGTTCTATAAAAAAATGATACCGGTTAAATTGATTCAGTTTATACGAAGTGCCGTTAATAACCACTGCGGCTTCCACGCTTAGCTTTGATGATTCACTTACAATATCAAACTGCAGTTTGGGCGTGTAGGTGCTAAAGCTGCAGGGAGCCGTTACCGGATTGCCTTTCCCCCATTTTTTCTGATACCATTTTATGATTTGTAAAAACGGTTTTAGCCTTACCATTTTATCGTACAAGGCACGCTCAATGGCATTGTTGTAAAATTGCTCAAAACCTACTCCTGCCCGGCCTTGCTTGTATTTTGATTGGATACTGCTAATGGCTTGTTGAAGGTACTCCGCACTAAATTCCAGCAATATTTCTTTTGCAGGTTTAGGTAAATTATCAAAATATTTCCTGATTACCTGCCCTGTTAAAGCCTCTGTAGAATAGTTGATGGTTTTATCTTTTACAATCTGCAGTACCTGTATTATTTCGCCTTGCAATACTTTTTGGGGTATAAATAACAATACTGTTTTAATCTCTTTTTTATTGGCCATAAAGTTTGTCTGGATACTATTTAAATGGCGGCAAACTTAATTGTATAAAGCAATATTTTCACTTTTTTTAAAAACATTATTATTTA
>JBBQEA010000109.1:0-16630 GCA_038320245.1 Chitinophagales bacterium
CTGATCTCTGTTAAAATAGAGCTGGTGATAGTAAGAAGAATTGAACCAATCTTTAAACCAGGTATGATTTTCCATTACAGCGGTTTACAATGTATTTTAAGTAAATGTTTTAATAATCAACACCAGCAAACCATAAATTACCGTCAGTACAAAAATACCTTTGGCCGTTTTGTCTTTACTGCTGTTGATGTAAATGGTAAACAACAGCGCATTCAATAACAAGGAAAGCGTTAATGCCACTGTGAGTGTTTTATACCCCGGCTCAAGTATCATGTACTCAAAGGTTTCTTTAAAAGAAAAAACATTAAACTTCACAAATTTAAAAAGCAGTATCCCCAATAAAGGTGCTATCAAACCCAAAATAATACCAAGTAAAAAATTATCCTTTTTAAAAATCATTTGATTGTCCAGTTTTTTTCGAGTAATGCTTTTAGTTTATAATTAGTAAGGTCAAATTGCACGGGTACCACACTTACATAATTGTTCTCCAATGCCCATACATCTGTATCTTTCGATTTATCGAAGTTGATAAATTTTCCCGTAAGCCAGTAATATTTTCTTCCCTGCGGATCGGTACGTTCATCAAAATCTTCCTCGTATTTGGCGTAGGCCTGTTTACACAATTTCACCCCTTTTATCAACTCCAGCGGCAGCTTTGGAATGTTTACATTCAGTAAAAAATGTTTTTCCATTTTTTTCTTCAGCAGGCTACTTACAATTTTGTTTATGTAAAACCGGGAGGCTGTAAAATCGGCCTCCACACTATAATCAAGCAAAGAAAACCCAATACTTGGGATACTTTCAATAGAAGCTTCCATGGCGGCACTCATAGTACCACTGTAAATTACATTGATAGAATGATTGGCTCCATGATTAATACCACTGAGACAAATATCTGGTTTGCGATGCAATATTTTATCAACAGCCAGTTTTACACAATCTACCGGTGTGCCGCTTACCTGCCAGGCTTCAATACCATCAAAAAAATCAACCTTATTCATCCGCAATGGCTGTCCAATTGTGATGGCATGTCCCATACCGCTTTGCGCTTTATCGGGCGCCACAACAATAACGTTACCTAAATCTTTTACTGCCTCAACCAGGTTACGAATACCAGGTGCTGTAATGCCATCATCATTTGTAATAAGTATGGTAGGAAGTTGTTTTGCTTTCGCCATTTGTATAATTTATAAAAATCAAAAATTCCATCCGGGTAGCATTTACCTAAAAGTTTAAACCAATGTTTCAATCGAAAACATAAAATCCTTGATTGGGAAATGCCGATTTATCCACAGCGCTAAAAATATTTAGCTAAACCAATGAAACAATGGTTTGCCAATAAGCTGCCGGAAAGGCCATGGAATAGAAACCAGTATTAGTATAATTGCCGTACCAAAAAATATCAACATCTTTTTATGTTTAGCAGCATCTGTACTAGCACGTTTTACACTTGCCCTGCCAATATGCACCAGTACCCAGGCCAGCAGCATCATACTTAAATGCTCCATGGTAAAAAAACGATTATAAGGGTCTTTCATGTTATTCCCAAGGTCTTTCAATTTATCAAACCAACCATTGCCAAAATAAAGCAGCAGACCAAGTAATAATTGTATGTCGCAACTAATCATAAAGAAAAGGTTGCTCTTGTTATCACTCTCGGTATAAACCCGTTTTTTAAAAAAGCCACTCAACGCATTAACTAACGTAAGTATTCCAAATAATAATACTGCCCAGCGAATAAGACTGTGTAATACAATAACTGTTTGCATAAATTGAATTTTTACAAAAATAAGAAGTGACGGTTGGTTGCAGCAATATTATTTAAATAGTCATCCTTAAAAATTGCCAATATCAAGCAACAGCTAAGTATACAAACAAAACGAGCAATCATTTTTAAGACATCAATTTTAAAATATTTCATTTTATTTGAAAAAGAACTTGGGCGCTGCCCCGCAAAATACCGGCGGGGCCTGGCTTTTCGCTGCAATCTTTTTTTGCCGAAATACAGGGGCAAAAAAAGGATTTCCGCTTCAATCCCTAACGCAGTAGACCGTTACAGCTAAATAGTACATTCGTTAATTGCCAGCCAAAACAAATCAAATCCTATATTAATTTACCGCTACAAAGAATTAAGCTATCCTGTAAAATTAAAGTTGCCCAAACCGCAGTTGCAGTTATTTTTTAGTAATCCTGTCCCACTAATTTTAAAATAGTAGGATTAGGCATTTTAGTAGTAAATGACGACTCGTTTCAGCCTTTTATTCGCAGCCCCCTTCTATTGGCGTCAGCCCGACGGGCTTAATATTTTTTGTTTTTTGTGCATCAACCTGTCCTGAAAAAATAGTATTGGCGTCAAGATAATTTTTTAATAAATCAGCTATAACACATATGTGGAAAAGGTTTCAAGGGGATTTAGTATTGGCATTTTTGCGCCAGCGGCGTAACCTGTTTGTAGAAAATTATAACACAACCCACATTTGCCCCAGCGGGGCAACCTTGAGTTTTTCTACATTACTCAAACCAACAGGCTGCGCCGCTGGCGCAGAGTTTACAATGTTGTATTTGCGAAGCTACAAACAGGTTACGCCGCTGGCGTATATACAGTTGCACTAATTTTTAATATTAATGTGATGTGGTAACAAATGATGGAAACATCCTAAGTTAGATGCACATGCGAATAAATCGGGAGCCAAAAAATAAATAGAGTCTAACTTACTACCGGCAAACCTTTGCAAACTAAGTACGTAATCCTATTGAAATTTTATCAAAATAAATTTTGATAAGCTAAATAGTTTAGTATATTTGTGCTAATCAAATTAGTTGCATTATGTCTCAAGCTGGCCAAAACTTAAAATATCTCCGTAAACTCCGGGGATGGACACAGGAAGAATTCTCCAATAAATTGGGTATTAAAAGATCGTTAATCGGTGCTTACGAAGAAGAGCGTGCCGATCCCCGACTGGAAGTATTGGAAATAATCGCAGATATATTTAAACTCACACTCGATGAGTTGCTGCTGCAGGATTTAAGCAATACCGGCAACAGCTATTTAGCAAAGCGCCGGCAACAAAAAATGATGACGGCAGAAAGAAACCTCATCCACTTTGTACCAGTAAAAGCCGCTGCTGGTTATTTGGCCGGTTATGCTGATAGTGAGTTTATTGATGAGTTAAATACATTCACGCTACCTATGCTGGCCGGTGGCCAATACAGAGCATTTGAAATTATTGGAGACAGTATGATGCCCACACCTAGCGGCAGCATCATTGTAGGTGAAAAAATAGATAACAATCCAGATGAAATTAAGAGCAATCAGCCATACATTGTAGTTAGTCGCAATGAGGGTATAGTTTACAAAAGAATCGTAAAAAATAATCGGCAAAAAAATAAATTTACCCTGGTAAGCGACAATCCGCAATACCAGCCATACCAGGTAAATGCCGAGGATATAGTAGAACTTTGGCATGCGCAAATGGTACTTAGCAAGGTAAGCCAGCAGCAGCGGTGGGATGTAGATTCATTGGCCAACATGGTAAATAATCTGCAAAGCCAGGTAAGTAGTATGAAGAAGAAAATGAATTAATTCTTTTGTTGAAAGTAGTTAAATATGGTTGAAAACGGTTGACAGCGTTGATGAGGTTGAAAATGGTTGAATATTGTTGAAATTGTTTTCGGGATTAATCAGGTTGATAGGGCTGATTAAATTGATGATAGAAACCTGTAAATACTATTTAAACTACCTGGAAATTATAAAGCATTATCCTATAATAACAGTGCATAACTTTTAAAAACTACCCTAAAAATTTTCATAATTTTAATTCAGATACATCCATTAAACATTAAAACGCACAATTATGATTAAGTTACAAGTTATTGGCAACCTTGGTAAAGATTGCACAGTTAAAGAAGTAAACGGAAAAAATGTTATTAATTTTAGCGTTGCACATACAGAACGTTATAAGGATAACCAGGGAAATCAAAAGGAAAGAACCACTTGGGTAGAATGTGCCTATTGGACCGACAAAACAGCTGTAGGGCAATATCTTACCAAAGGGAAAACTGTATATGCTGAAGGTGCTCCGGATACAGACGCCTACATGAACAAAGACAACCAGCCAACTTCAACTTTACGAATGAGGGTACAATCAGTTCAACTCCTTGGCGGTAATAATCCAGATGGACAGCAGGGTTCACCCGCAACCAACAACTACGCCGGAAATACACAAGCCTCAGCTTCAACAGCTAGTGCTGCTGCCGGTAGTGCAAGTAGTAGTGCAGACGATTTGCCATTTTAAAAAAAATTTTTTTACATTAGATAGCTGCCCAAAAGGCGGCTATCTTTATTTATACAGGAACGCAATAAACAGATAGAATCGTTTTGAGACTTAATAATAATAATAACTTCTCCCCCATAAATAAAGTGCACTTGAAGGATGAAGTATTGGAAGTTAATTTAGGCATCTATGCTTTTCATTTTAGGCACCAAAAAATGCATCACAAGCCAGGCAAATACATAGGCAACACTGCATATTAAAAACATAATTAAATACCCGGTTTCAGTATGCCCGCTTACCTTATAATAATCAAATAACTTACCGGCAGTTTTCGCAATAAGGATGCCGCCCAATGCACCAAACATCCCACCAATACCAGTTACAGACGCAGTGGCTGATTTAGGGAACAGGTCACTTACAGTGGTGTATATGTTGGCACTCCATGCCTGGTGAGCAGCCATCGCCAAACCAATAATTAACACTGCCAGCCACATGCTAATGGCCCCAAGGTATTGTGCAGATACAACAGGTAATACGCAAACAGCATATATCAACATCGACGTTTTACGGGAACGAAAAACGGTCCACCCTTTTTTTATAAAATACAGGGGAAGCCAGCCTCCGATTATACTTCCAAAAGTTGCCATCGTATACGCCAATGCAATCGGTAAAGCAATGGCTGTTTTTGTTAAGCCATATTGTTTTTCCAAAAAATCGGGCAACCAAAAAAGATAGAACCACCACACAGGATCAGTTAAAAATTTACCCATAGCAAAAGCCCAGGTTTGCTTATAGGTGAGCAATTTACTCCAGGATAATTTTACTCCAATGCTATTGTTTGTTGGTAATTTCTCATCCTCATCACTGTGTATATATTCAAACTCAATCGCTGATAGCTTTTTATGTTTATTGGGAATTTCATACAATACCCACCACAATACCAACCAAATAAAACCTATCATACCCGTAAGAATAAAAGCCCATTGCCAACCCCATCTTACCACAATAAAAGGAACAGTAAGCGGCGCCAGTATTGCACCAATATTGGTACCCGAATTAAACAGCCCGGTGGCCAATGCCCTTTCCTTTTTGGGAAACCATTCAGCTATCGTTTTTATGGCTGCAGGAAAATTACCAGCTTCGGTAACACCCAAAGCGCCTCTTGCAACAAAGAAGCCAAAAGTGCTGGTAGCAGCGGCATGTGCAACGGCCGCTATACTCCACAAGCTGGTAGCAAGGGCATACCCAATTTTTGTTCCCAGCTTGTCTATCAATCTTCCTGCGCCCAACAAACCAAGTGCATAACACAATTGAAATACCACCACAATATTGGCATAGTCAATCTCACTCCAACTAAATTCTTTCGATAAAGTAGACTTCAATAAACTGATAACAGCCCGGTCTAAATAATTGATGGTAGTGGCAAAGAATACCAATCCGCAAATTGTCCACCTGTAACTTCCAATTGACTTTTGCATATTGTTTGTTGCTATTTATTACGAGCAATTTCTATGTAAATGGGCTTTATATAGCTGCTACTTTTTCTATTTCATTATCAGCGGTTTACTATCCCATATAAAATTAGCTACCTGATTTTATCTTATTAATAATTGAAAGCACTTCAATTGTTTTCGCTTTCAATTGCTGGTAATCTCCGTTTTGCAAAATATTTTTAGAAACAAGTTTGCCGCCAATTCCTACAGCCGCCACTCCGCTGTTAAACCACGCTCTGATACTTTCTTCAGATGCATCTACCCCACCTGTCACCATAAAGTCCAGTCCATTAAACAAAGGTTTAACAGCCTCAACAAAGCCCGGTCCCAGTACATTTCCCGGAAAAAGTTTCATTAAACTACAGCCGGCATTTTGGGCTGTATGTATTTCTGTGGCAGTCATGCAGCCGGGAATCCACAATATTTTATTCATATAGGCAACATCGCAAACACCGCTGTCAAAAAATGGACTCACCAAAAAATCAGCGCCTGCATCAAGGAATGCTGTTGCATCTTCGCTGCTGCCGATGGTACCAATGCCCAATGTTAATTCCGGCATAGAAATATCTCGTTCTTTTATCATGGATTTAAAACTCTCCAGTGCTGTGCTGCCACGGTTGGTAAATTCAACACAACGGATACCGGCCTCATACAATGTTTTAATTACAGCAATGCAAATGCTGGCATCATCATGATAAAACAAGGGAAGAATTCCCTGTTCCTTTATTTTTTGAATGGCTAATTGTTCTTTGTCCATTGTGCTATTTTTTTATTGATTGTTTCAATAGTTTGTTTGGTGCCATCGCCCGCTTCCTGTAGTTTTCCCGCAGCTGCAGCAGCTGCAAAGTCAATGATATCTTTTACATCATGTTGATTACTGAATCCATAAATTAAACCCGCCATAAAACAATCCCCGCTACCCACTTTATCAACAACCGTATCAATAGTAAATCCTTTTGAAATAGCTCTTGTTGCTCCATGCTGCAATACTGCCCAATATTCTTTTTCCAATCTAAAAGTATACGCCATCGATGTTATCTGTGGATATTGTTGATGCATTTGCAACATGCTGGCGCCTGCTGCATTAATTAGGTGAGAAGTGGTTTTTCCTGCACTTTCTTTTACGGGTGATGCTATGCCCAACAAACTTTCCACAGCCCAGATATTGCCCATTACCACATGGCAATATTTTATTAATTCAGGCATTACATCCACTGGCTGTTTTCCGTACTGCCAAAGTTTACTACGGTAGTTTAAATCAACAGAAATAGTTAAACCCAAGGCTGCCGCAACTTCTACAGCTTCTCGGCACACAGCAGCTGCATCCGCATTCAAGGCTGGGCTGATGGCACTAAAATGAAACCAGTTGCAACCCTCCAATACTTTTATCCAGTTGATTGTTCCCGGCTTTAATTCCGAAAAAGATGAATAAGCTCTGTCGTAAATCACGCCGGCATTTTTCAATTCCGAACCTACTGGCAAGTAATAACTACCAATTCGGTTACCAGATAAAACAACATCTTCTACATTTACTTTTCTCTTGTTAGCCTCTTCCAATACCTGATGAGAAAGATAATTATCAGGAACAGCTGTTACATATTTTACCGGGATATGCCAGTTCGCTAGCGCACTTGCTGCGTTCAATTCTGCACCTCCGATAAAGACTGGCATCGCATTGTCAATTGCCCATTCATTGCCGGGTGCATAGCGCAATAATATTTCACCAAAGCAGCAAACTTTTTTTTGCATAATTTATAAATTGAAATATTCTTTTGCATTGTTGTAGCAGATATCCTGTATAATTTTACCCATCCATTTTTCATCATTCGGTAATAAACCTTTTTCCATTTCATCTCCAAAAATATTACACAAAATTCTTCTAAAATATTCATGCCGGGGAAAAGAAAGAAAACTTCTGCTATCTGTAAGCATCCCAATGAAAGTGCTAACAATTCCAATACCGGATAATGCATTCAGTTGTTTTTCCATTCCATCTTTTTGGTCGAGAAACCACCAGCCACTGCCAAACTGTACTTTGCCTTTTACAGAACCATCATTAAAGTTCCCCGTTATGGAAGCAAAAGCTTCATTTGCTGCAGGATTGATATTGTAAATAATGGTTTTAGTAAGCTGGTCTGTTTTATCTAACTCATTTAAAAAGGCTGATAAACTTTGCGCCTGCAATTGATCGCCTATCGAATCAAAGCCACTGTCAGCGCCATGTTTTATAAATAAACGGCTATTATTATTTCTCAATGGACCAAGGTGAAATTGTTGAACCCACCCCTTTTGGTGGTACATTTTACATAGCTCTTTCAACACTGCGCCTGCAAAGTTTTCCGGATGGGCAAAAGGAGCAGCATCTTTCTTTGATATAAATATCCTGAACTCATTTTTAGTTTCAATTTGTAAGTTGGTGGAAGATGGCATCACAACCAATCCATGGTCGGCAATACGGCAGCCAACTGCATGAAAATAGTTTACCCGATTTTGTAACGCTGCTAACAGTGAATTAAAATCTACAATATCAATACCACTGGCAACTTCCAGTTTTTGCAGGTAAGCTATAAAAGCTTCCCGGTTTGCAATATTGAATACTTTATCCGGCCTAAAACCCGGCATTACTTTTACAGCATAATTATCAGCTGCAATTTTTTTATGATGATTCAAATCATCACAGGGATCATCAGTGGTGCAAGCCATCTCTACATTAAAATGTTGGAGCAATCCTCTTGTTGAAAAAGTATCATTGGCAAGCAGCTCATTACAGTGCTTGTAAATCCCATCAGCAGTATCAGCGTTTAAATACTTGTTAATACCGAATGGATTTTTGAGCTCTAAATGTGTCCAGTGAAACAACGGATTTCGAACTGTTTTCGGTACGCATGTGGCCCATGCTCTAAATTTTTCTTCGTCACTTGCAGTACCTGTAATAAATTGTTCATTTATACCCAGCGTGCGCATGGCCCTCCATTTATAGTGGTCGCCTTTTAGCCATATTTCGGTAATATTTTTAAATTGTTTGTTGTCTGCAATTTCATTGGGTGGCAGATGATTGTGATAATCTATAATTGGTAAACCAACTGCATAATCATGATATAATTTTCTAGCTGCTTCAGACTGCAATAAAAAGTCTTCTGTTAAAAAATATGTTTCAGGCTTTGCCATTTTTTAAAATTTATTTTTTTACTAAGCCCCTTTGGGGAATTTATTGGGTCAACCTTCCTAAAATACTAGGTTTATTCCACGGATTTCAGCAAGGCCACTTAATCTTCCTAACCCGTCTTCAACTGTAAAAAGAAAGATCAGTTCTAGTCCTGCAAAACAACAGTATAAAATTGCGTGACACAATATTTATATTGCAATTAGGCAGGTTGCGGATAGTCTGCTTATAATTTTTAATGTAGGTTTCGAAGCCTGCGTATTTTTGATTTGACTGCTTCCTGTACAGGCACCCTTTCCACCACAGTCCCAACCACTACAGCCACTTCAATTTCATTTTTGTACCGGATGATTTCTTCAGTTATACGTACTTATCTGTTTGGCATCTTGTTGCAACGCAGCAACTACTCCTGTTCAGCCTGCCTGCATAATATCCAATAAGCTTGCAGTATATTTAGTACCATACCACCGCATATTTTATTCCATAGGGTTACCGCTATTTATACAGGAAGAAAAGGAATTGTCCATTTAAAAAAATTTAACAGCACTAAATTCGTAGAACCCTCCATCTATATAAATTACTAAATCCAAAACGAAGGAAATAGCACCGGTAATTATATAACACAATGCCACTTAAAAATTAAAACGCTGGCCAAATCCTTTTAAAAGTGTATGATCCATAATTATGTTAGCTTTTATTCTAAAAAAGTCAGATAGCACTATTTCGGATTATTTTGCAGAACGATTAGTTTTTTTGAAGTAATCTTTCTTTTGTTAATGCAATGTAATTTATGCAGAAGTACAAACAGCTATCTAACCCTGTTTTATTTAATAAAAACCTGCAGTTTTAATATACCAAAAGCAATAAATGAAGTGTAGGTAATTATTTAAGGCCTTAATGAACTATATAGCTTTAGCCAATAAAAAATCAGCCTGTCTACTTCTGCTACCCCTCTTTTCAATAATATATTTTTCCTATATACTCAATTAAATGAATCTAATAATTTCAATTTTTGATAGCTGCTAAAAATACTTTTATAAATAGTCAACTGGAATGGGGCAAAGGATGTATATTTTTTAACAGCCGGGAGAAATACCCAATATTTAATACTTCTGCAATTTATTATTTTGCCATATAAAATTTAGTCACTATAATTGTGGGGTCGTAAACCGGCTATTCTATCCAACTTCTTTTAAAAGCCCCCTAAAGTCTCTTTATTTTTTCCATAGATGTTATAGTTCACGGCTCTTCATTTTAAGAACCTTTCAGTTATTCATCATTCAATATTTAAGAATTATTATTATTTAACCGACGATGCTAATTCAAGGTCCGGGGTTGATCATCGTTGCTTTCGTATTGACAAACAAGTACATTTTAACCAAGAATCAGGACCGCAATATTAAAATTCTAATACATTATTTTATTCCCGTTCGCCAAACACCACCACAGTTTTTAAATTTCAAAACTAAACTACAATGAGAAACAATTTTCTACTCTCGCTTATTTTTATAATATTCTTTGCCAGTTCTTCAATAGCACAGCAAGGCATTTTTATAAACGAGGTAATGGCTTCTAACCAAAACACTATTGCTGATAATACCGGCGATTTTTCTGACTGGGTTGAGTTACATAATTCAAACAATAGTCCTGTTGTGTTAGATGGATATTATATTTCTGATGACCTAGCCAATCCACTCAAGTTTCGTTTTTGGGGAAATGTGCAGATACCTGCAAACGGATACCTGATACTTTGGGCAAGTGGTGATACCACCCGTGGCAGAACACATCTACCATTCAAATTTTCAGCCTCAGGAGAAGATGTTTCGCTTTATTTACCGGATGGCACAACGCTTGTGAATTCGATTTCATTTGGGCAACAAAAAGCAGATATATCTTATGGAAGAACTACCAATGGCTCGGCTGGTTTGAGTTTTTTTGCAATTCCTACTCCAGGTGCAAGCAACAACACATCTACTGGATATCTGGGAATTTTAAATTCTCCCGTTTTTTCGGCAAATGCTGGTTTTTATCAAAATCCGTTTACACTTACAATTTCATCTACCGATCCTGGCGTTGAAATCATTTATACAACCGACGGTTCCAGCCCGGATACAGCGAATAAAAAAGGAACTATTTACAGGTATAAAAATCAATATCAGCAATTTCCGGGAAATTTGCCAGGGCCTTTTTTGTATGACTCTTTCCGTACAAATTCTTATGGTGCCCCTTTGTCAATAACTGATGCATCTTTAAATCCATACAGGATCTCCCTTAAATCTACCACTTATGATTATAACTATACTTTTACGCCCCGTACAGTTATCAACAAAGCAACAGTTGTACGTGCAGCTATAACTAAACCAGGATACATTTCCAGTGAAGTAGCAACTGCTTCTTATTTTATTACTGCTGATGGCAAAAATAAATACACACTGCCGGTGATATCATTGGCAATGCCCGAAGATCAACTTTTTAGCTGGGACTATGGCATTTATAATGCTGGTACTGATTTTGAACAATGGCGGGCTGCCAATCCTACATTAACTCCAGCTGGAGGTGAACCTACTAATTGGAGACGAGATACAGAATACCCTATGAGTTTTGAACTTTTTACAGCAAATAATACAAGCCGCCAATTGCAAACGAATACCGGCTGGACAATAAATGGAAATTACAGCGCTGTAAAACCTCAGAAAGCTATGAGGGTCTCCTTCAAAAGCAGTTATGGCGCTACCGATTTAAATTATCGCATTTTCCCTGATCTTCCTTATAAAAACTATGAAAGACTGTTGTTAAGAAATTCAGGTCAGGATATGACTTCAACGCATATCAGGGATATGGCGCTTCAAAATAGTGTAAAACATTTACGATTTGATATTCAGCATGGCCAGCCCTCTATTGCATTTATTAATGGTGAATATTGGGGCTTACTAAATGTGAGGGAAAGATTTGATGATAACTTTTTCACGCAGAAATACGGTATTGGTAGCCAGGAATTAGATTTTATAGAGAAAAATGCAACTGTAAAAGATGGTGACAATATCGATATTATCAACCTGCGCAATTACTTTGCAAATAACGATTTGACTAACAATGCCAATTACCAGTATATTAAAACCCGGATGGATGTTGATAATTTTATGGATTACGAGATTGCAGAAGTTTATTTTGGTAATAATGACTGGCCTGCAAATAATTTTCTATTTTATCGTAAAAAAACTGCCTACAACCCTGCAGCAGTACCAAAAGAGCAGGATGGCCGGTGGCGTTGGGTATTAAATGATATAGATAGAGGAATGGGTGCCCCCTGGACTCCTACATTTGGGCCAGCTTATAATACGCTATCATTGGCTATTGGAACCCTTGCTGTTGTTCCCCCTACTCCAACATGGGCAACAATCTTTATTAGTAAACTCCTGGCTAACACAGAATTCCGCAATCAATTTATTACCCGGTATGCCGATTTAAACAATACAACTTTTCTGCCGGCAAATATTACAACTGGAATAAATTATTATCGTGATATGGTTGCTCCTCATATTGCAGAACATTTAGATCGATGGAGACGTCCTTCTAGTGCTACTGCCTGGAATGACACTGTTAATACTATGATTTCATATGCTAATGAGCGTCCGAATTATGCGAGGCAACATTTAAGGGAACAGTTTTCTTTAAGTAATGAGCAGGAAATAACGATTGATGTCTCTGATTCTGCTCAGGGTTTTATAACTGTTAACAGCATTGATATTACACCTGCTTTCCCTGGCGTTCCTGCACAAGCCTATCCCTGGAAGGGCTTATACTACCCTGAAGTGCCCGTAACTTTAATTGCAAAACCAAAGCCGGGATCTCGATTTGTACGATGGGAAGGAGATAGCGCAAGCACCCGTGATACTATTATCACCTTGCTTTCAAGAGCCAAGTATTTTAAGGCAATATTTGAAAGTACAGACATACCGGTAAGTAAGGTATACCAGTATTGGCATTTTAATAATTTACCACAAGCAACCACCTTAACTTCTGTTAATGCGGACACATCATTAACGGGTAATGCCTTTATCACTTATGAAGGAACTGGGGCTGGCTTCATGGATGCTTCCGTTGTTACAGAAGGTAGTAACCTGAATGCACAATTTAGTTATCCCTCTGGCAGTAGTTTGAGGGCACGAAACCCTTCTGCAACCCGAACGCTAATAATTAATGCCCCAACTACAGGGTATAAAAATATTGTGCTGACTTATGCAACAACAAGAACTTCCAAAGGAGCACAATCTCAACGAGTTTATTATTCTACAGATGGAACGATATGGACGTTGAAGACAGATAACATTCTCGTTGCAAATCCTGAAACGACTTTTGGATTACAAACTTTTGATTTTACAGCTGATATCAATTCAGATAATAATCCCTTATTTAAAATAAAAATAGAATTTTTTGGCACAAATGCAACCGGTACCAGCGGGAACGACCGCTTTGATAATGTTGCCTTTAGTGGTATTCCATTATTCAAAGACCCCCCACCTACAACACTTTCAATTTTATCAGACAGAACAGGAAGTATTTGTTCAACAAGTAAAGTAACTTTTACTGCTACAGCTAACAAAGTTATACCTGCGCCTGTTTTTCAATGGAAAAAGAATGGTATAGATGTTGGAAGTAACAGTAACAATTACATTGATATTAATTTTCAAAATAAGGATACTGTTTATTGCATACTCACCGTTAATAATACACCGATCCAAAGCAATAAAATTATTTTAACTGTTATACCAAATTTCATGGCAGTAACAGGTGTAATCAAAACCGCTCCTTCAGCCTGCAGCAATGATGGAAAAATAATTATTAATGGTGGAGGTGGTACTTCTCCCTACCAATACAGCCTGAATAATGTAGATTACTTCTCCAGCAATACATTCACCAATCTGGCAATAGGCTCCTATACAGCTTATATTCAAGACGTAAAGGGATGCACCGCAATGCAAGTTTCCAGTTTACTTACTCCAGGCTTTACAGTAACTAGTTTAACAAAAACCGTTGCGTCAGCTTGTAAGGATGATGGCATTATAACCATCAATAGTACAGGTGGTACTCCTCCTTTAAAATACAGCCTGAATAATGTGGATTACTTCTCCAGCAACGTATTCAACAACCTGGCTGCAGGAAATTATACAGCTTATGTAAAAGACGCCAATGGTTGCGTTACTGCAGCATTTCCCGATGTACTTACAAAGGCCTCACCTCTTGTTTTTGCAAATTTATTCAGATTCACTCCTTCAAGCTGTAACGGCCTTGATGGTGTGCTAACCGCCAGCGTAACCGGTGGCACTACACCCTATCAATATAGTCTGAATGATGTTAATTATTTCTCCGGCAACGCATTCAATAATCTTGCTGCAGGATCTTATACGGTGTATGTTAAAGATGCACGTGGTTGTACTACCGTTCGTTCGGAGGTGCTCCTCCAACTTTCCCCCCTTGTTATTTCAAGTGTAACACGAACTTCACCCTCTGCATGCAATAGCAGTAATGGAAGTTTAACTATCAACGCTGCAAGTGGTTCTGGCACCTACACGTATAGTGTCGATAATATCAATTATTTCACGAGTAAAGTATTCACCAATCTTGCAAGTGGCACCTATACAGCCTATGTAAAAGACTCCAAAGGTTGTATTAATTCGCTCCCTGCTACAATTAATGCGGCCTCGTCATTGGTAATTACCAGTTTAACCAAAACCGCAGCGTCTGGCTGCAATGCGGATGGTTCTATTGCTATCAATGTAACAGGCGGTGCTGCCCCCTATCAATACAGCCTGAATAATGTCAATTATTTCTCCACCAATACATTCAGCAATCTGGCGGGAGGAGCCTATACTGCTTATGTAAAAGATGCCAATGGTTGCACCAATACGCTCTCGGATATACTTGCCCGTGGATCAACGCTGGTAATTACAGGACTAACCAAAACCGCCGCTTCAGCATGTAACTCTGATGGCACAATAACCATCAATCGAACTGGCGGTATCGCACCATTTTTATACAGCCTTGATAATGTAAATTATTTCTCCAGCAATGTATTCAACAACCTGACGGCTCGTGCTTATGTGGCTTATGTAAAAGATGCAAATGGTTGTATTGCTACAATTTCTGATGTAATTACCAAAAATCCACCATTGGTAATTTCAAGCTTGAGCAAAACGGCTGCCTCTACCTGCAATGCGGATGGTTCTATAACTATCAATAGTACAGGAGGTACTTCGCCATTACAATACAGCTTGAACAATGTAAATTATTTCTCCAGCAATACCTTCTCCAATCTGGCAGCCGGAAGCTATACAGGGTTTGTGAAAGATGCAAAGGGTTGTATTTATACACTTTCTGACGAACTTGTCAAAGCGTCACCGCTAGTTATTACAAGCTTGAACAAAACTGACCCTTCTGCATGCAATGCTGATGGAGCTGTAACCATCAACAGTTCCGGTGGTACTGCACCTTTACAATATAGCCTAAATAATGTAAATTATTTCTCCAACAATGTGTTCAACAATCTGACGGCTGGAGCAATTACCGTTTATGTTAAAGATGCGAAAGGTTGTTCTGCTACATTTTCTGATGTACTTAACCAGACTTCTCCACTCGTAATTACAGGACTGGTCAAAATTGATCCTACAGCTTGTAATGCAAACGGCAAAATAACCATCAATAGTTCTGGTGGTACAGCGCCGTATCAATATAGCCTAAACAATGTAAATTATTTTGCTTCTAATGTATTTTCCAATCTTACAGCTGGTAGCTATACTGCTTATACAAAAGATGCAAATGGCTGCATTGCCTCAGCTTCTGGTTTGCTTACAGCAGCTTCACCACTCGTAATTACCAGTTTAAGCAAGACGACAGCTTCTGCCTGCAATGCGGATGGCAGTATAACTATTAACAGCACTGGAGGTACTGAACCTTTACAATACAGTTTAGATAATATCAATTATGTCCCATCAAATATATTCAGCAATCTTGCAGGAGGTAGCTATACGGCTTATGTAAAAGATGTAAATGGCTGCACGGCAACTATTACTGACTTACTCAATCAGGCTCCATCACTTGTAATTACCAGTTTAACTAAAATTGATGCCGGCGCCTGTATTACAAATGGTAAAATAACCATCAATAGCTCTGGTGGCACCGCACCTATACAATACAGCCTCGATAACATCAATTATGGCTCTTCTAACGTGTTCAGTAATCTTGCTGGAGGTAGCCACACTGCCTATGTAAAAGATGCCAGGGGTTGCACTACAACCACGACCGAATTACTTAACCAAACTGCTCCACCCGTAATTAATAGTTTAACGAAAACGGATGCTTCGGCCTGTAGCCCTAATGGCGAAATAACTATTAATAGTTCTGGTGGTACTGCACCTTTACAATACAGCCTCGATGATATTAGTTATGTATCATCTAATGTGTTCAGTAATCTTGCAGGAGGTAGCTATACAGCTTATGTAAAAGATGTTAATGGCTGCACGGCAACAATTACTGAAATACTTAATCAGGCACCACCACTTGTAATTAATAGTTTAACCGAAACTAATCCTTCAGCATGCAACCAGACAGATGGTAGTATCACCATCAATAGTAGCGGGGGTACTGCGCCTTTACAATACAGCCTGAATAATATCGATTATTTTTCTGGCAATGAATTCACC
>JBBQEA010000110.1:0-16367 GCA_038320245.1 Chitinophagales bacterium
TAGTGGTGTCCATTTGTTTTTGAGATAAAACTGGTAGTGTGTTTTTGGTTACAAAAATTTTATTGCAATACTGTTATTGACAATTATTTTTTTAATTATGCAGATACTATCTGTAAATAATTTTCGGCTAATTCTTTTAAGTCCTCATCCTTCACTTCCTTTTTAGTATCTGCCACCTGTAAAAATCTGCTGTACAATACATCGATATCATTTCTTACAAATTCAAATCCTAATTTATGAAACCGGTGTGCCAAAGCACTGCGACCACTCCTTGCTGTGAGCACTATCTTACTACCACCTGCACCCACCTCTTCGGGATTGATGCTTTCATACGTCAATGAATCTTTTAAAAACCCATCCTGGTGTATGCCAGATGAATGAGAGAAAGCATTGCTTCCAACAATGGCCTTGTTAGGCTGCACCGGCATCCGCATGGTATCTGAAACCAACTGGCTTAAAGGATTAAGTTGTTTACTGTTGATATTGGTATAAAAGCCAAGGCTTTTATGTTGCTTAATAACCATTACTACTTCTTCTAATGAAGTATTGCCGGCACGTTCTCCCAAACCGTTGATGGTACACTCAATCTGTCTTGCGCCTGCCATAATACCTGCAATTGAATTAGCTGTCGCCAATCCTAAATCGTTGTGACAATGACAGGATAAAATGGCTTTATCAATATTGGGTACATTGTTAATGAGATAGGCAATTTTTTCACCATATTGATGAGGTAAACAATAACCGGTAGTATCCGGAATATTTACCACCGTAGCACCCGCCCTGATAACGGCTTCGGTTACCCTTGCCAGGTATTCATTTTCGGTTCGGCCTGCATCTTCTGCATAAAACTCTACATCATCCACAAAGTTTTTAGCCCACTTTACAGCTTGTATGGCCCTTTTTAAAATTTCATCCTGGGTAGAATTGAATTTTGACTTTATATGCAAATCCGAAGTACCAATGCCGGTATGAATCCGCGGATGCCTGGCATATTTTAAAGCTTCGGCAGCAACTTCAATGTCTTTTTGCACGGCCCTTGTTAATCCGCAAACACTGGCAGTTTTAATAATTTTTGAAATTTCATTAACAGAGGCAAAGTCGCCGGGAGATGAAATGGGAAAGCCGGCTTCGATAATATCAACACCCAGCTCTTCCAGTTTTAACGCAAGTTCTATTTTTTCTTCAGTGTTAAGTTTACAACCCGGCACCTGTTCGCCATCCCTAAGGGTGGTATCGAAAATATTTACTTTGTTTGCTGACATATAAAGTATGATTTTGTAAATACGGTTAATTATTTTTGTGATGACCCATTTGTTTATCAAATAAAGATTAACCTTACAGACGAATGTAAATGGTTATTAGTGATGTTTATTAACAAAATCGACGCCTTTTTACGTCCTATAAACAGCCTTTAAACCGATGAAACCGAAGCCTGCAAAGGCTTTTAATGTAATTAAATTACGATGCCCAACCGCAGCACAGATACCTTGTTTCAATTGATAAAAACGCTTGAAAAAAGCGAAAAGCGTAATTTTAAGCTATATGCCAACCGTAATTCTTCCTCCGAGGAACTGAAAGGTGTGCAACTGTTTGATGCCCTTGATAAGATGGACTTTTATGATGAAGCCACTTTACTGAAAAAAAATACGGGTATTAAAAAGCAACAACTTAGTAACCTTAAAGCGCATTTATACAAACAAATCTTAACCAGCCTGCGGTTAATTGATGATGAAAATAATATCGATATTCACCTGCACGAACAAATGGACTACGCAAGAATACTGTATAACAAAGGCCTGTATCTCCAAAGCCTGAAAGTATTGGATAAGATAAAGGAACAGGCAAAAAAACGCAACCAGCTCACGTATCTGCAACAGGTACTTTTTTTTGAAAAGAATATTGAAGCATTATATATTACCCGGAGCATGCAGGACAGGGCTGAACAATTAAGCAAAGAAGCCGATGCGGTGAATGAGCGGCTTGTACTGGTATCACAACTGAGTAATCTATCATTGCAGTTATACAGCTGGTATATTAAAAACGGGCATTGCAGAAATGAAAAAGAAGCGGCGATGGTGCAGGATTTTTTTAACAGTAAGCTTACTTTTAAAATTGCAGACTGCAAAGGCTTTTACGAAAAACTATTTTTATACCAAAGCTATTGCTGGAACGCATTTATACGCCAGGACTTTTTGCAGTATTACCGCTACACCCAAAAATGGGTAGACCTTTTTGATGAGCAGCCGCAAATGATTGCGATAGAAACTGCCCATTATATAAAAGGAATGCACAACCTGATGGGAGCACATTTTGACCTCACCAATCATCAGAAACTACAAGAGACATTAGAGAAATTTGAAAAATTTTGCAATAGCAGCATCATACTGAATAATAACAACAACCGGATTCAATGCTTTGTATACAGAACTATTTCATTGTTTAACAAACATTTTCTGGAAGGAAGTTTTACAGAAGGATTAAAGATAGTACCGGAAGTAGAAGAGAAAATAAAGGCTTACGAAATTTACTTTGACAGGCACCGCATCCTTGTTTTTTATTATAAGATTGCCTGCCTGTATTTTGGCAGCGGCGATTATGAAAAGGCAATTGATTACCTTAATAAAATTATGAACTGGAAGGTGGATTTAAGGACTGACCTTCAATGCTACAGCAGGTTACTGCACCTGATAGCCCATTACGAACTGGGCAATGAAGAAATATTAGACCATCTTATAAAGTCTGTTTACAGGTTCATGTCTAAAATGGAAAATCTTGGATTGGTAGAAGAGGAGATTTTTAAATTCATTCGCAGATCATTTTCCGTAAGTGTAAAAAATATTCGACCAGAATTGGAAAAGTTGCTGGTGAAACTAAAAAAAGTGCAGCATAACCGTTATGAAACAAGGGCATTTGTTTACCTCGATATTATCTCCTGGCTGGAAAGTAAATTGGAAAATATTCCTGTGCAGGATATTTTGAAAAATAAATTTCGCAGAAAAAAACTATTGGATAAAAATTAGCGCCCTATTTTTACCTGAATCATTTTACGCATTTTAAAAAAATAACGATGAAAGGGAATTTACTACTACTGCTGACAGCATTTACAATTTCGACAAATGCACAAAAAAAAAGCAAGCTGATAATTGGCACCTATACAAATGGCAAAAGCGAAGGTATTTATGTGTATGATTTTAATACAAGCACCGGAGACAATGCGTTTATAAGTTCAATAAAAACCTCCAATCCTTCCTTTGTCGCCGTATCTCCCAATAAAAAATATGTTTATGCGGTAAATGAAAATGCTGATGCAGTAAATAACGGAGGACATGTAAGCGCCTTTAAATTCAATAAAAAAAAGGGCACATTAAGTTACATTAACCAACAGCCATCTGGAGGCAACGATCCATGCTATATTGTTGTAGATAAAACTTGTAAATGGGTAATTGCAGCAAATTATTCCGGTGGTTCTTTTTCATTATTGCCTGTTAATAAAGACGGGAGTTTGGCAACAGCCAAAGCAATCATTCAGCACAAAGGGAAAAGTATTAACAAGGAAAGACAAGAAGGTGCACATGTTCATTCAACTGTTTTAACCAGCGATAACAAGCACTTATTGGTTGCTGACCTCGGTACCGATAAACTAACGGTTTATAATTTTGATGACAAGAATGGTACAGTTACTGAAGACCCAAGTGCATCTGTCAACGTTAATGCCGGCTCCGGACCAAGACATATTGCATTAGACCCTTCTGAAAAACATGTTTATTTAACCGAAGAAATGAGCGGTACTATTGGCGTATTTTCATTAGCCCAAAATGGTAAACTAAAATTATTACAAACCATCAGTGCAGTTGCTGAAAGTTATAAGGGAAGTTTTGGCGGTGCAGATATTCATGTTTCTCCTGACGGTAAATTCCTGTATGCTTCCAATCGAGGTGAAGCCAATACCATAGCAATCTTTTCTATTGATGCTGCTACAGGGCTACTAACTGCTATAGGACAGCAATCTACCATGGGCATAATGCCACGCAATTTTAATTTTGATCCTTCGGGTAATTTTCTATTGGTTGCAAACCAGCAAAGTGGTGGCATTGTAATTTTCGGCGTTAATCATCAAACAGGTTTGCTTACTGATACCGGCAAGCGAATTGATGTGCCTAACCCGGTTTGTATTAAGTGGGTTAATTAAAATGATTTATTCTTCAATAAAATCAAGGTCTCTGCCAAAGGTTTCTTCTGTATACAAAACAGCAATAAAGCCAATTATCAGCACCACTACGCCAGTAACCCATGCTGCTGTAACATAACTATTGAATGCATAACTGCTTCTCAATAATTGAAATAATATAAGTATTAAAGGTAAAAAACCTCTTACCAAATTAGGAACAGAAATAGCCGCAGTAGCTCTCAGGTTAGTGCCAAATTGTTCTGCACTCATCGTAATGTATAATACTGAAACGCCTGAGCCAAAACCAAGCCCCATGCAAATGGCATACATATTAAATGCGCTACCGCCCCCTTTTAACGCAAAAAATAAGATGAAGAAAAATGTGAGGATCACATAAAAAACCAGCAGTGCCTTTTTTCTGCTTTTGAGGTAATTGCTAAAGAAACCTGCTCCCATATCACCGAAAACCAAAGCTACATATTGCAACATCAATGCCTTTGGCTGGTCAAATTTTTCTATCCCAAACTGCCTTGCAAATTCATCTGAAAAACTAATTAAAACACCAATAATATACCATACTGGCAGCCCAATTAAAATGCAACGGAAGTAACGAAAAAATCGCTCCCTGCTT
Source organism: Chitinophagales bacterium (assembly GCA_038320245.1). Classification (GTDB taxonomy): domain Bacteria; phylum Bacteroidota; class Bacteroidia; order Chitinophagales; family Chitinophagaceae; genus Ferruginibacter. The sequence goes on from JBBQEA010000110.1 coordinate 4,800, forward strand.
TTTAATATCATCCTAAAATCGCCCAAATGAGCAGCTGTGTTTTTTACATTTTTATACATACCGCTTTCAAAAACACTCACCCTTAAAAACAATAGGGCAAACCCCATTCCACCACCGATAAAATAACATAGCCTCCAGTTTTCATTACTTAGATAATGAACAAAGTAAGCAGCAATAGTACCCATTACCCCGCTTGTTGCAATAATGGCTGCAGCTATGCCCCGCTTATGTTTGGGCAACATTTCGCTTACCAATGTAATGCTTGCACCCAACTCACCGGCAAGTCCGATACCGGCTATAAAACGCAACAACATATACTGGTTTACATTTTGCACCAACCCATTGGCAATAGTTGCTAAAGAATAAATTAATATGGAAGCAAACAACACCTGTTTCCTTCCTTTTTTATCGCCGATGATACCCCAGAAAATTCCACCAATCGTTAGACCAATCATTTGCCAGCTCAGCGTATTTTCGCCTATCGTCTTCATTGCATCGCCAGTTACGCCCAATGAGGTGTAACTTGATTTTCGAACAATATTAAACAGCAATAAATCGTAGATATCAACAAAAAAACCAAGGGCGCCAACAATTACAGGGAGAGAAAAAACACCATATTCTTTTTGTTGCATATTTGCTAGTTTATTGGTTTGGTAATATCGTTGACTTAAGGACAACCGCCGTTAGGGTTTGCAACCGCTGACGGGGTTGGGCTAACCCCGACGGCTGCTATCAGCCCCGTCGGCGGTTGATCAGGGACTAAACAAAACTTAAGTCAACGACATTTATTGGTTTGGTAACATTTAAAAAAATGAAAATAATTGAAAATGACATATTTTCTTACATAACAGCCATAACTGGAATTATTCGCAAAAAAATGAAACTTTAAAATTCCTTATAACATTCTTCAACTTACACAATAACAGATAGATTTGCTACCTGCTGCAAAGCGTTGATTGAAACTATCGTTTAATCATTGAAAAAAGATTATTGAAATTGGGGATTTTTAACATTAATTTCATTTCTATTTTTGAGGTTGAAAATATTGTATTTCAATAAATAATACTAAAAAAATCACTGTAGCGTTATTATTATAATATTTTATTTACAAGTGAAAAGTGTGAGCATATTTAATCACAAAAAACATTGATTTAAACAGGTACTACATTTTTATGAATAAACAATTAAGGAATTATTTACAAAAATCACTGATAACCCTTGACCTGATTGTATTAAATGTTATTTTTTTATTCACAAGGTTTATCTTGGAACACCGGGTAGAAAAAGCTGATTTTAGAAGCTACCTTGGATTTTGGTTGGCATTGAATGCCTTCTGGATGGTGATATCATTCGTTTTTAGAACTTATTCGGATAATAACATTACCAACTTTGAATATTTTACCAAGCGAACCGCTCAGGTATTTTTGTTATGGATTATTGCAACGTTATTTTATCTATTCTTTTCCCGGGAGTTTGAAGTTTCCAGAATATTTATCTTACTAACCATCATTTTTTTTGGTGCCGGATTGTTCATAAACAGGTTTCTTTATCTTGGCTTAAACAATTACTTTAAAAATAGAAACCACCTTTTTAATAAGGTTATAATTATTGGCTATAACGATACTGCAAAAAAACTGGAAAGCTATTTTGCGGAAGAAGGATTTAATACGCATTTGCTGGGCTTTATTGAAGACGAAAAAAATATCAATGAATTAACACGCCACCCGATATTGGCTGATATTGAACATACCATACAAACAGCTATTGATCTTGATGTACAGGAAATATACTCTACCATTACTCCGGAACAGAATAATTATATTTATACACTAATGAACAGAGCGGAAACTGAATGTATCCGTTTTAAGGTAGTACCGGATTTATCCATTTTTATTAACAAGCCGGTAATCATTAATTATATCCGGGAACTTCCTATCCTATCTTTAAGAAGTGAGCCGTTGGATGACGTAGGCAACAGGGTTAAAAAAAGAGCCCTCGACGTAATTGTAAGTACCCTCGTAATTATTTTTATACTTTCCTGGTTAGTACCAATTTTAAGCTTGCTGATTTATCTTGAATCAAAAGGCCCCATATTCTTTTCGCAGTTACGATCTGGAAAAAACAATAAAACTTTTTATTGTTACAAATTCAGAAGCATGAGAGTGAATAAGGAATCGGACAGTAAACAGGCTACCCGAGGTGACGCAAGGATTACAAGGATCGGTAAATTTTTGCGCAAAACAAGCCTTGATGAATTCCCGCAATTTGTAAATGTTTTTAAAGGAGAGATGAGCTTGGTAGGTCCAAGGCCGCATATGGTAAAACATACATCCGATTACTCCAAAATTGTTGACCAATATATGATACGACAGTTTCTTAAGCCGGGCATTACCGGATGGGCACAGATAAATGGCTACAGGGGAGAAATAACAGAAAATGAGCAAATCATCAACAGGGTAAACGAAGACCTGTGGTACCTGGAAAACTGGAATATTTGGCTAGATATCCGGATATTATTTCTTACTGTTTACAAAGTATTTAAGGATGAGAAGGCATTCTAATTTTTGTAAGCTTTCACATTGGCTGCGGTTCATTCAAATGTAATTTTTAATGGCATCTTTGCTTTCTGCGTAAAAGCCCCCAATTAAATATAAAGAACTTCTTACCTTAATTTTATTACACTGCTATAGCTGTGCTCATCATAATTGATGACAGCAAACGTTTAGTTTTATGCACATTCCAAAAAGGCGGCAATATAATTATTCCCGAAACACAGCTATCCTTCTTAAGCGCATTTTATCCGACTATTTTTCCATTCATTGATAAGAAAGTTTGTTTATTGGAATAGTTTTTTATATTTACATACGAAACAAGTCGTACTATGACATTAATAAAAAATAACCGGCCAACAGAAAGTGAACTGGAGATACTCCAGGTACTTTGGCAAAAAAAATCTGCTACCGTTAGAGATGTGCATGAAGTGATTCTTACAACGAAAGATGCAGGGTATACCACCACGCTAAAACTTATGCAGATAATGTTTGAAAAGGGTTTGGTTACAAGGGACAGCAGCAATAAAACGCATATTTATCAACCTGCTGTAAGCAAGGAAAAAACGCAGACATTATTTTTAAATAAAATGATTGATTCACTTTTCGCAGGCTCCCCTGCTCAATTGGTTATGCAGGCATTGGGCAACCACAAAGCATCTAAAGAAGAGCTGGAAGAAATCAGCAATTTTTTAAAAAGCATCAAATAAGCACCGCTTATGCCAATAACTGTTACGGAACAACTTCATTTATTGCAAGCCATTGGCTGGGGAATATTACACAGCTTTTGGCAGGTGCCCTTATTATGGCTCACCTATTTATTTGCCACAACAGGAAAGGAAAAAGTTCCTGCACTTGTTAAATACAACCTGAGTCTGTTATGTTTATTGGTTTCTTTCTGTTGGTTTTTATCTACTATTTTTCAACAGTATAGCCTGCTTCAAAATCCGGGTAATTCAACTAATAGTTTTTTTGCGCTTAATCTCCCGAATATTTCAGCAAAAATCAGCAAGTTGTTGCCCTATCTTTCTTTAGCATATCTGGCCTTTCTTATTTGTTACCTGCTGCGTTTTATTCACCAGTATTTATCCTTACTGCCACTTAGAAACAAAGGATTGATAAAGGCTCCCATTGATACAAGGTTATTTACAAGCCAGACTGCAATGCACGTCGGCATTAAAAAAAATGTACAGATATGGCTCACACAGAAAGTTGATGTGCCATCCGTGACAGGCTTTTTTAAACCTATTATTTTATTGCCGGTTGCATTACTCAACCAGCTAACCACCAGGCAGGCAGAAGCTATTATCATCCACGAGTTGGCGCATATAAAAAGAAACGATTACCTGGTTAACTTTTTTCAAACGATTGCAGAGCTGGTATTATTTTTTAATCCATTTGCCAGAATGCTAGGCTCTATTGTAAGGCAGGAAAGGGAAAACTGCTGCGATGATTGGGTACTTAATTATCAATACAACAAACATGACTACGCAAGTGCGCTTGTAATGATAGAACAACAACGCACACAAAAACTATTGCTTGCTGTGGCTGCAACAAACGGCAGGAAAAATTTATTAAAAAGAGTTCAACGAATATTTACAGCCGAGGCTGTTAACCATATTAACCGGCAACAACAATTAAAAATAATGACTGCCGGAATGGCTTTGCTAGCTGTAATGATTGTTTTATTACCCGCATTTCAGCAGCCCCTAAAACCTTCTTCTGCAACAGCTGCTACAAACCATATCAGCATACCAAAATATTTGTTGGTTTCCAATATTGAAACGCCTGACTTATTTACTAATACAAAACCTGTGCAGACGCTGGTTAAAAATAATATCAAATTAAAAAATAAGAAAACTGCAAATGTGAAAAACAAAGTGAGTATGGAAGAAGAAAATTTAACCATCGCACTGCTCAATAATGAGTTATTGAAAAATAACCAGCAGCTGGAGCTTTTAGCAAAACAAATAGCAGATAAATCAGTATTATCATCCCCAACTGTATTTGTAAAAGTAGAAGAAGAAATGTCGGGTTCCGTTAAGAAAAAGATCCTTTACCTTGAATTAAAAAATGACAATGGCATCTCCACTATTACACCATTGGCCATAATAAGTACAGCCTTATCCGGCAAAAAAATAAAAACCGCCAAAGCAGTAAAAATTACTAGAAAGAGAAGGGTGATTGCTTAAGACAATTATCTTATTTTACTTAATTAATGTAACATATCCTGTCATCGGCTTTCTGCCACTACCTGGTTCTATCACATAATAATAAGTACCAAATGGTAAATCCTTGCCCTTGTATTTGCCATCCCAACCCGGTGCCTGGTAACCATTGGCTTCATATACAACTTGTCCATTTCTGTTAAACACTTGTATTTTACAATTAGGATAAGCATCTAAATATTGAATGGTCCAGTTTTCATTAATACCATCTCCATTGGGCGTAAAAGTATTTGGGATAACCGGAGCTTTTAATAATGTCACCAACACTACATCAGTTGATCTGCATCCACCTGTTGCCGTAACGGTTAACAGGTAACTGATTGTATCAGCTATTAAACCACTTACCATTGGCTGCAGTATTCTTTGGTTACTTAAATAAGTGTTTGGCGTCCACAAAAATTGCAGGCCATTACCGGTGGCTGTTGCATCAAGAGTAATTTGTCCACCTTGTAACAAAACCCTGTCTGGCCCGGCATTTACTAAAGGATAAGCAAACACAGTAAACGGTTTTACAACAGTATCCTTACAACCAAAATTATTTTCTACCTGCAATACTACCTGATAAATTTTTGCATTGCTGTACGTTTGTATGGCAGGCGATTGCTGACTCACCGTTTGTCCATTTCCAAAATCCCACAACCATTTATTCACTACCCCGTCCGCACCATTGCTATTATCACTAAAGCGAACAGACTGGTTTTGACAAATGCTGATACTATCTGATTTAAAATCGGCCACAGGTTGTGGATGCAAGCTGTTAACTGGAATGATGGTACTTTTTTTACAACCTGCACCACTGGTAACCTGTAGGCTTACATTGTAAATACGCACTGCTGAAAACTGGTGCGTAGGATTTTTTGAGGTTGAAGTATTACTGGCACTTGCTGCATCGTCAAAATTCCATAAGTAGGTAAATGCGTTGGAGGTGCCATCAACAATAGTCGATGTATCGGTAAATGCCGCAATAGGATTGGGCATACAGATACTGGCAGGAAATTTAAAACCCGGAACCGGCAATGGATTTACCAATACTGTTTTTTGACGAACTACTTTACAACCATTGCTGGTAGTAATAGAAAGTGTAACTGTAAAATTTCCGCTCGCATTAAAAGTGTGCGAAATAGCAGCAGCAGTTAAGTTGATAACAGCCGGACTACCATCACCAAAATTCCAGCTCCATGTAGTGATGTTACCCACACCTGCGGGCACAGTGGAGGAATCAGTAAACGTAACTGCATTGGCAGCACAAACAGGTGTACTGGTTCCAAAATTGGCAATTGCAGGTGCCAATACTTTTATCGATTGAAATACACTATCCACACAACCGGCAATGGAAGTGTAGCTGTATTTAATGCGATAATCTCCTGCACCTACGGTAGCTGGTGTAAATAGTCCTGCACTATTTATTCCAGTGCCAGAATAAACGCCGGAACCCGAAACAGCGCCGGTTTCTGATGCCTGCGTAACTTGATAATTAACTGCATCAGCACAAACATCTGGTATCACATTAAACAGCAATTTCGGCATTGCAAAAACAGTAACCTGTAACAACTTTTCACTGGTGCAGGTAGCACCAGAGTAAGCCAGATATCGTATAGTAAATTGTTTGGTAAGGGGTGATTGAAAACCCGGATAGCGATGCTTGTACAATTTACCCAATGCAGGTAAATCATCTGTCTCCACAACAGTGGGTGCATTGCTGTTATCCCAATATATAAGCACCTTGGTAATATTACCAAAGTTCACCGTTGAATTATCTTTTATCACCACAGAGTCGCTGCCGCAATAGCCGGATGGGTTTTGAATTGTAAAGTCAGCGAGTGGCTTATCGCCATTGACAGTAAAGGATTGAGCCAATGAATCCACACAGCCATTGTTACTTGTTACAACCAGGGTTGCGGTATAGTTTCCGATTGCGCTGTATCGATGCGTTGGATTTTTTACAATTGCAATATTATTGGCAGGGGTAGATAAAGCATCTCCAAAATTCCAGGCCCATTTATTGATGCTACCCGTTGCTATCGATGAGGTATCAATAAAGATAGCGGATGCATCGCTTAGGCAAACCTCGGGAGAGACAAAGCCTGGCCTTGGCAAAACACTCACTACGATATTTTTTGAAAGGGGTAAAAGATTAGCACAACCCTTATCAGTCTTTAATTGCAGCGTTACCGGGTAAGTACCTGCGTTTGCATATTGATACACAAAAGTATTCCCATTATTGATAACAGAATCTGGCCTGCCATTGCCGAAATTCCAGGTAAATTGATTAATAATTCCGGAGCCTGTTGTGGATGTATTTGTAATAATGATATCATTTTTTTCGCAGGTTGGTGCAGCAACAGTAAATGCAGGTACCGGTAAACTATTTATGATTACCTGTTTTGTAATGGTATCGCTCAAACAACCTTTATCGGTTTTTACCCAATGCTTAATAAAAAATGTACCCGCAGTAAGGTAGATATGATTTGTGTTTTGTCCCGTGCCCTGTGCAGTTCCATCACCAAAATCCCAAATCCAATTGGTTACTGTACTCCCCTGCCCGTTGCTGGTACTTGCTACAGCTGTTGCAAGGTTTAAACAATTTTCAGCAACGAGGTTGAATGAAGCGTTTGCCTTGGGATACAAATTGCTAAACAACATAACTGTATCATCTACACAGCCTGCGGCACTTGTAACCTGTAGTTTTATGGCAAATGGCCCTGTGCCTGTGCTGTACAAATGAGTTGGATTTTTTACAATGGCTGTATCGTTATTTCCGGAAGTTGGCTCGCCAAATGTCCACTTCCAGCTAAACCCTGCTTGTGTTCCATCAGCAATAGTACTTGCATCAGTAAACTGAGCTGCCTCATATGGCAAGCAAACAGTAGCCGGCATAATAAAGCTGGCCACTGGTTTAGGGTTGATGGTAAACGCTTTTGCAACCATGCTACTCTTACAACCACTTGGTGTAGCAACTTGCAGAGATGCAGTTACAAGTCCGGCATTAATATAATTGTGTAATTGGGTTACATTGCTTACGACAGTATCCCTTGTGCCATCACCGAAATTCCAATAACTTTTTTCAATAGTACCGGGGGGAGCTATAGAAGACAAATCAGTAAATGTTACAGCGTTATCTGCACATAAAAGGGAGGAAATTGTAAACGCCGCAACCGGCACTTCTGTAACAACTATTTGCTTGGTGGAGATGGTACTGATACAACCAACGTTGCTGATTAAACTAAACTTTACCTGGTAAGTTCCGGCACTTAGATATTTGTGTACCGGATTGTGCAGGTTGCTTACAGTGCCATCCCCAAAATCCCATGTCCATCTATAGGAGTAGGTGCCTTCATCGTAAACAGAACTATCGTTAAATCTTACAGAATCCGACACACAACCATTGTGTACCCAATTAAAATCAGTTGCTGGCGGGTTCTTTACAAATATGGTATCATCTTTTGTTTGGGTATTGCCACAACCATCCGTTCCGGCGGTACCTGCTGTAATAGAAATGGGGTAATTGCCAGAGGGGCAATACGAATAGGCTGTTGGTAATTTATACTGCCATACCTGTTTACCATTAATAAAAAAAGTACTATCTGCTACCGGGTTGGCAACTGAAACATTTGGTGTTTGAACTCCTTTAAAATCCCAGAACAAGGTTAACGGCTGATAGGGATAAGTAATAGAAAAATAAAAAGGTGTGCAGGCGCAGGCAGTATTTAACCCTGATATATTTAAGGGGTTGATGGGCGTAATAAAGTTGTATAAATCTTTAAGGTTGGTGCCAGCATTGTAACCATAAGATTCAAAGCCGCCATAACCGTAAGCGATGGCATTAAATCCGCTATCTGCCCTAAGTGTATGTGCGCCCGCTGTTACCGGAATTTGAGCATAGCTATAACTGGCATCCTGGGGATGTTGTGCAAAACTATAACTACCGGCAGTACCTGTTACAGTAAAAGAAGACACAGCTGCCGTTTTAATAATTACATTAATCCAATGATCCTGGATGTTGGCATTGGGGGTTGAGTTAACCAAAACTTCATCAATAGTCTGTTCAACCGGACTAAGATAAATCATCTCCGGATCGCCAAGGCTACCAATAAAATTATTACCGCAGGTACTGGCTGTGGTAATGTATTGTGCCACCATTATTGGTTGGTCAGCTTCAATTAACTGAGGTTTGTCACTAATGGGAAAATCATAATAAAAACTGCGAACAAGCCCCGTTTGTACTACCCCATTTAGCTTTACAATTGTTGAAGGATCTGATACAGCAATGCGATAGTAATTAAAAGGCATATTTTGGGTAGGAGCCGTTAAAAAACGTTTGCCCCATGCAGTTTTTGGAAAGGCCTGTGCAATAAGATTATCGGAACTATTTGAATTAGAACAACTGATTTTTATTTTTCCCGATCCGGAAAACACAGCAATTTTTTTACAGGTGATACTACCATTGCTGATAGAACGAATTTTTGATCCTGTTAAATCAACACCTGTAAAATTACCGGGACTACCCCCATTCAGTTGTCCCATAACATTATAGATTTCTCCCTGGTTTAAAGTAACTGTAAATGGAACGTTGGCTGAATGTGTTTGTGTATTGGCAGCAGGTGTAATCTCCACCGTTGTAGACCCTGTATCTGCAGCTACCACAAAAAAGAAGCTGTTGGAAAAATCCTCGTTAGATACCTGTTTGTAATTTATTGAATAATATTCTTTGCCCAGTGTGTTGGTGGGAAACAACAAGGTTGCGCCGGAAACATTGCCATTAAAAATATGGGTGTATGCAACAACGGGCCTCGTACTGGTAACATGTATTCCTGATGTAAAAAGGCCTTCACTTGTAAGCCTTGCATCTTGTGCGCCAGACTTTGGTATTGAATTGGAAGTAACAATTGTACCTGCAGGAATATTGGTTATATTTTCTACATATCCAAGCGCAGGAATCTCTATTTTAATATTGGTAGTTGTATTGGGAATATTTTCTGTGGCAAAATACAAGACCATTTCCTGACCGTTGATACCGCCACCCCCACCGTTTGTTACATACCTTACATGGTAGCCATATCCCAGCCAAAAATCTTTCCCTTTATTAGAAAAATCCTGAGCAAGACAAGTGTACGAAATAAATAAAACAAAAAAGGAAAATTGGATTTTTCTCATTAGAACTTACTGAAACTTTAGGAGTCAAATTTAGCGAAAATAAAATGAGCAGTAGTTTAAAAAAATCGAAAGGCCCGATAGAAATCGAGCCTTTGTTTACGAACCTAATTTGGTTCTGTAACCCCCAAAGAAAACATCTTGTTTACCAAGCACAAGCGCTTAAGCCTTTGAGGTTGTTTAGTAAACGATAATTGTTACATTTTATTTTATTGACAGGCTATAATGGGAAAATAAATATGGAAATACCAGTTGTGCTGCAAACGAATTTTTAGATAGCACACAATCTTTTGGAGGGAATAAAGGCTGGTATTAGGGTAGAATTCATTGGCAACTTTTACGCAATTGAAAACACCAATTTTAGCTGCATTAAGGCTTTCAGCAAATTGGATAACAAATAGCCAATTGCATAAAATAAAATCAGTGCAAGCTATGCACAGATAAGAGAAGAGCATTTTAAAGCGGGTATCAGTAAACTCATTTAGATTTTATTTCCCTCACACATCTAAAACCGGTATGCTCCAAGCCTGTATCCGGACTGCTTTTCATTCTACGGGCAACCCGATAGCCGCTGCAATAACTGTCGTTGCACAGGAAGCTGCCACCACGCAAAGACCTTTTTGCTGCATATGGTTCAGCAGGATCAAAGCTTTTATCCGCTCCTGCAGGATTTATAGAAGTTGTGTTTGCAATCGTTTTATAATAATCGGCATTGTACCAATCGCTGCACCATTCCCACACATTGCCCGCCATATCATACAAACCATACCCATTCGGTAAATATGATTTTATCGGAGCTGCTTTCACAAAGCCGTCTTTCTTTTCATTCAAATAAGGAAACTTACCTTCCCAACTGTTTGCTTTTGGCTTGCCCACATTCACATTTTCATTTCCCCAGGGATAAATATTATTTGTAAGCCCACCCCTTGCTGCAAACTCCCATTCCGCCTCTGTTGGTAATCGTTTGCCTGCCCATTTGCAATAAGCCATGGCATCATCCCAACTTACCTGCACAACCGGATAATTTTCTTTGCCCGCAATAGAACTTGCTGGTCCTTGCGGATGTTTCCAATCTGCAGCTTTTACCCATTGCCACCATTGGTTGTAATCGTTAAGGTTTACCGGGCCCGTGGTTTGTTTAAACACCAAAGATGCGGCTACCATTAAACTATCTAGCGGCCGTGGAGTGCCGGGAGGAACTGTTTTTTTAAGCTCTTCCCAATCAGGTTTTTTTTCTGCTGTGGTAATATAGCCAGTAGCGTCAACAAACTTTTTGAATTGAGCATTGGTAACTTCTGTAACATCGATATAAAAGGACGATACCTCAACTTTGTGCTTGGGATATTCATCGGCGCTCGCCTGTTCGTTATCGCCTCCCATGTTGAATATTCCACCGGGAATTAAAACCATACCAGTAACCGATGTATCTCCACTAAATATTATTGAGTTACTATCTGTGTTGCCCGCAAACCTGCCTGGCACACTCATACAAGAGTGAGCACTATCTTTTTTTGATTGTACTTCATCAACAGCGTTCATATTATTGCAGGAAAAAAATATCCCCATACTGCACAAAACACCTACATATATGCTCTTTGTTGTTTTCATAATTTTATCAACTACAAGTTACCGAACAATAT
>JBBQEA010000111.1:0-16280 GCA_038320245.1 Chitinophagales bacterium
CCAATATTTAATTGCTGGTTTACCAGTAATATGCTGCCTACAATTAGCATAGCAGCCGTTATAATAACTTTAAAGCCAACGAGACTCCAGTATTGAAATAACAATACCTTAAAATGGGTGGTGCGATGGGTAAGGTATCCGCTAAACAGTTTATCTGTTTTACTGATATTTAAAGAAGTAGATCTGGAAAATTTAAAAGATTTTACAACCCTCGCCATCTCTTGAAGCCAGCCTGCAACAGCATATTTATAATCACTTTCTTTTAAGCTGGATTCCATGCCTTTTGCACTTGTAAGCCGTAAAATAAGGGTTATAATCACTAATAATATTAAGCCAAAAAAAATAAAAATGGGATGATAAAATGACAGCAAAATCAGTCCAAATATTATTTGAATAGTTGCTGCCGGAATATCCAGCAGGAGTTTAGAAATTCCTTTTTGCAAAATAACTGTGTCGAAAAAACGATTCACCAGCTCTGGTAAATAATAACTATCAACTGCCTGCAGGTTTAATTTGGGTATCCGTTCTGCAAATCCAAAGGAATAGCGTACAAAAATTTTTTGTTGCACTTTTTCTATCAGCCGCATTTGATTTACCTGTAACAAACCATTTATAAAAACGGCCGCCACTACCAAAAAAATTAAAACAATCAATGAGGTGGAGATAACACTGCCCATTACAAAACTTATAATAGACTGGATGCCGATAGGTAGAGAAAGTTGAATTAAACCACTCAATATGGCATAAAAATACACAGAAGAAATTTCATTCTTCTCCAATTTGATCACCTGAAAAATTCTTCTTACAAGTACTAAAAAGATATTTTGTGTAGCAGTAGCTGCCATATTAATTTGTTGATTTAATAAACTTTCAAAGAGAGTTAACCTGAAACAGTACTTTTTACTGCTATCTTTTCTTGTGTAGTAACAAGTATTTGAATAAACTGTTGCGAAAATAGGGTGTAATCTTTATAAACTTCTGAACAAAGTTTTATTATGATTTTTTTAAGAAGTGTTTTACATAGCATGGACAAAAAAAATGTGAGAAGATGCAAAAAAGGCGCAAAGATTTTTCTTTGCGCCATCGTATTTTTATTTTTCAAAAACAGCTAGTTACCCAAACAAATCTCCCTGCGGATTATCGGTATCCTGCTTTTTCTCCCACTCCATTTCCACACCTTTACTGTACTCTGTAAGTTTTGCCCCTACTGCTTTCCACCCCATTACCTCTACTAATTTTTCTACTTTAAATTTGGCGCTTCTTACCATTTGCCCCTTGCCGGTTTGTACTACTAAAATGGGCTCCGATTCTGTTGTTACCATTTCGAGCCGATTGTCTTTGCCTTCTTTGATAAAGAAATATTTACTGTGCAAGGTGGTGGTTTCAATTTTAAAACGCTTGATATTAAACTGCAACTTATCATTATCCAGATAAACTGCGGTGATGATTTTTTCAGGATGGTACTTTTCAATGAGCAATACTTTTTCTACATCAAAACGCTGCGTAAGTTCCTGGTCGGTTATCTCATAATTGCCATCATTGTATATTACCAGTAGCCTGTCTTCGGCATCAAACTTACCAAGATACTGGCCTTTTTCTTCGGTATTTAAACGGCCAAATTTATCATCAAACCAAAGTTTTTTTGCATCCAGGGTCGATTTACCAGCCTCCTTAAACTTAACAGATTTAATGGGATACTTGGTAACAGTATTACCAATACTGCTTCTGCCTTTTATCTCCAGTTCTTCAAAATAAAAATCGAATTCTTTTTTCTTGGCATTGCAATTAGCACTTAATACAATCTTCACCACCTCTGCTTCGCCATTGGCATTGGCGCTAAAATAATGCACCCTGCTTTTATCTTCGCCCTTAGTTAAATTGTATTCCTTATCCCGGGTAATACCTGTTACATTAAAACGTTTGGCAAAACTTACCCCTGACTTTGCATCTACATAAATCATATTGTAGGTAGTGCGTTCATCGTTTTTTTGAAATACCGCAATGTGAATAATGTCTTTACCAATAAATGCTTTATCACATACTTTCACCACTTTCATTATACCAGCTTTGGTAAATGCGATGATGTCATCAAAGTCAGAAACTTCCGCTATCAACTCATCTTTCTTTAAACCAGTACCAACAAAACCATCTGCATAATTTACATACAACTTTGTGTTGGCAATAGCTACTGCCTTGGCTTGTATGGTATCAAATTGTTTAATTTCTGTTTTGCGTTCCCTGCCTTTACCAAATTTCTTCAAAAGGTTTTCATAATAGGCAATAGCATATTCTGTAAGGTGTTCGATGTCGTATTTAACCTGTGCGATATCTGCTTCCAGCCCTTTAATTTGTTCATTTAATTCATCAATATCAAGTTTATAAATCCGGCGAACGGGCTTCTCTGTTAGCTTTACAATATCTTCCCTTGTGATATCTCTGCGCAAAAGTTTTTTGAAAGGTGCAAAGGCTTTATCAATTGCTTCCAATACCTTTTCCCAGTTGGCATGCTTTTGCTCCAGCTCTTTGTAAATCTTTTCTTCAAAGAATATTTTCTCCAAAGAGGTATAATGCCATTTCTCCTGCAGCTCACCCAGTTTAATTTCCAGTTCTCGTTGAAGCAGATGCTTGGTATTATCCGCAGCGGTTTTTAATAACTCCGTGGCTCCTAAAAAACGGGGCTTATTGTTAGCAATTACACAGGCATTGGGTGAAATACTTACTTCGCAATCTGTAAAAGCATACAAGGCATCAATGGTAATATCAGGTGAAATACCTGCAGCCAGTTCAATGATTATTTCTACTGCAGCGGCAGTATGATCCAATACTTTTTTTACTTTAATTTTTCCCTGGTCGTTGGCCTTAACAATACTCTCCATTAGTTGAGTGGTGGTAACGCCAAAAGGCACACTCTTTATCACCAGGGTTTTTTTATCCTGTTCTTCAATGATTGCCCTTACCCTTACTTTTCCGCCTCGTTTGCCATCGTTGTAATTAGAAGCATCCATGGTACCACCGGTTTGAAAATCGGGATACAATTCAAATTTTCTGCCCTTTAAATATTTGATAGAGGCATCTATGAGTTCACAAAAATTATGAGGTAAAATTTTAGTTGCTAAGCCAACCGCAATTCCTTCTGCACCTTGTGCCAGCAACAACGGAAACTTCATTGGTAATGTAACCGGTTCATTTTTTCGTCCGTCGTAGCTTACACTCCAGTTGGTAGTTTTTGCATTAAACGCCACTTCCAGGGCAAATTTGCTCAGCCTTGCCTCAATATATCTCGACGCTGCCGCATCATCGCCGGTGCGTACATCTCCCCAGTTACCCTGCGTTTCAATCAGCAGATCTTTTTGGCCAAGGTTAACAATTGCATCACCAATACTCATATCTCCATGCGGATGGTATTGCATGGTTTGCCCGATGATGTTAGCAACCTTATTAAAACGACCATCATCCATCTCCTTCATGGCATGCAGAATGCGGCGCTGTACTGGTTTTAAACCATCTTCTATAGCAGGTACAGCCCGTTCTAAAATTACATAACTGGCATAGTCTAAAAACCAGGTTTTGTATTGCCCGCCAATACCGGCATCAGTGTGGATATACTCTTCTTTATTTGCTTTTGCCATAGTTTAAAATTTCTAAAAAGTTTCAAAAGGGTTGGGTCTCACTCAAAAATAAAAAGGTCTTTTAGCTTCGTCTTCTTTTCTCTTTAAATAATTTTTAAAAAGTTGCAAAAAAAGAAACAAACAGACAAATTGAAAAGAGCCTAACTCCTTTTCTCCTTTACCTCTTTGCGTAAAAGCTTTTGTGTAAAACACTGCACATTAAATCTCATATAATTCCAGCGGCTGCCCATTGGGATCGTAAAAAAAACAAAATTGTTTGTTGGTTATTTCATCTGTTCTAATGCTTTGCACTTCTACCCCATGTGCCATCAATTCGCTTACTGCCATTGGCAGGTTGTCTACTGCAAAAGCAAGATGCCTCAATCCTTTTGATTCAGGAAATGAAGCCCTTTCCCTGTGATTGGGAAATGAAAAGAGCTCAATAGAATAAACGCCATTAATAGCCAGGTCCAGTTTAAAAGAATTCCTCTCTTTTCTAAAGGTTTCTTTAATGATGGTAAAGCCCAACACTTCTGTATAAAACCGCTTGCTTCTTTCATAATCCCCGGCAATAATGGCTATGTGGTGTATACCTTTAATGTTCATAGTTATTTGTTTATGGCTGTATTGATGCTGTGTATTAAGTTTATTTCATCATAATTTTTCTGGGCTGACATCCTTTTACAGTTTAAGCAATAGTGGGGATTTTCAGTTCAAATTCTTTCATATTGCCCACCTTTCCCTGCACATCAAACATACCCTGAGACAACATAGTTTTCAAACGCCAAAGCAGGTAAGCATCTCCTGTGGTTTCTTTTGATTTACTCAGGCATTGGTGGATAATTTTGGAGGCTTTCTGCCAATCGGTAGTGATGTACTTTTTTAATTCGGCATCATAATAATCATAATCTGCCTGCAGTAGTTTTTTACCACCTTCCAGCAACCGTACACCCTTACTTTCGTTGCAAAGTTTTGTCCATTCGTCTGGGTCAACTTCAAACTCACTAAGGGTAATGGGGCGGGCTAATTTCTTTGCCTTTAAAAATTCTTTTGGCTGAATTTCATGTAGCCAGTTGGGATAAAAAATATTACCTTTTTCGTTGATGAAAGGCAGGTTGTTCAAGTAAAGTATTTGAACCCTTCCCTGAAATTCTTTCATGTAATGTAACAACCAGTAATATCCACAAACATCGTGTTTATTTTGTGCAGCCCAAATCCAAACTTCGGCAGTTTCATCTCTTCTTAATGTACCAACCAGCATGGCTGCTGTTTTATAATCATCTACCGCATCGGTGTCTGCTTTGCCATCATAGTCGCCGCCGGCAAGCACTTGTTTCCACCATTCCCTCCTGCTTTGTATGCCTTCGCCGAGGTAAATACTATCCAATGGCCCAACGGCATAATCATCTTTTATTAATACTACTTCGCCCGCAAGGCTATCATCCAATTCAATGGCTTGCTGCAGCACTTTTACATCTGCTTCGTTAAAAACTATATGAATCATCTTTCTATTTTTTCTTTTATGCAACACCACCAAAGTATTTAAACAAGCAATGTTTGTTTTATTTAAAACGATTTTTTGCTCAACCGGTCTAAGTGTCAGCAACCGCTATTAAATAATATACACAGGTGGTTAAATAATTTCTTACAACCGGTATCGCACTCACCAAACCTAACTGATGCAATGGCTTCCAGCCAAACTTGTAGGTATAAATCGGGTTCAGAAAATAGTGCGTTTTATTCACCACTTTGTAACCGGTGGTTGCTACAATTTTCTCAAACCTTTCTATGCTGATACCAGTTTCTTTAATCTCTGCAAAGGATGCTACATCCTGCTTAAAAAATTTCAACAGGCCTTTGTAGGCCGCCATCGGTAACAAATGAAAGTAAGGAAGTTTGCTCAGCAGCTTATTGGTCATCACCTGTTGGTGTCCGCCAAAAGGCATTTGCCAGGGTGGAAAACCAAAGAAGATAACACCCGCCGGATTCAACAATCCTTTCATCCAGCCAATCAGCTTTTCCTGGTTGTGTATGTGTTCAATTACATCCTTTAAAATAATGATATCGAACCTACCCTTTAACTCCAGTTCTACATCTACCTTGTAAATATCTTTTGATACAAAACTTATTTGCCCCTGCTCCAGTTCATCCTTCATAAACTCACGGGCCAGCACCAACCTTGGTTCATCCAATTCTACGCCTACTGTTATACAACCCTTTTCAGTAAATGCTTTCAACACGCCAGCTTCGGCACAACCAATTTCCAGCACCCGCATGCCCAATGTAATGGTCATATGCTTTTCTACAAATGGAACAATGTAACTGCGGGCATTTTGTGCCTGCATTTCAAAGTATCTCTTTTTATCCGTATGAAAATCGAACATTGTTTTAATTGATAATTGGATAATTGGATAATTGATAATTGGATAATTGATAATTGATAATTGGATAGTTGATAGTTGATAATTTTCACTCAGCAAAAACTTCAATTATTCTTACACCTGCCAAATACCCCCCTTTAGGGGATGGGGGCAAACCCTCCAATTAATCTTACACCTGCCTTTACCCCCCTTCAGGAGATGGGGGCTGCAAACTCCTCCACCATATCCAACTCTACTTTTAAATTATCAATTATAAAATCCTGCCTGCTAGGTGTGTTTTTGCCCATGTAATATTCCAGCAATTGTTGAATATGTGTTTCGGGTAACATCATTACCGGCTGCAATTTCATATCCCTGTTTATAAACCGGGCAAACTCATTCGGACTAATTTCTCCCAGCCCTTTAAACCGGGTTATCTCCGGCTTGCTGCCGAGTTTTTTTATGGCTGCCTGTTTTTCTTTTTCATCATAGCAATAAAAAGTTTCCTGCTTGTTGCGCACACGAAACAACGGCGTTTCTAAAATATACACATGACCATTCTTTACCAGATCCGGGAAAAATTGCAAAAAGAAAGTCATCAGCAATAAACGAATGTGCATACCATCTACATCGGCATCGGTAGCAAATACAATGTTGTTGTAGCGCAGACCTTCGTATCCTTCCTCAATATTCAATGCATGTTGCAGCAGGTTAAACTCTTCGTTTTCGTAAACAATTTTTTTTGTAAGACCAAAGCAATTGAGCGGCTTACCACGTAAGCTAAACACCGCCTGCGTTTCCACCATCCGGGCCTTGGTAATACTACCGCTTGCACTGTCTCCTTCCGTAATAAAAATGGTACTCTCCTTTTGTTTTTCTACTATACTGTCTTTGTCTTTGCCGGTAGCTTCATCGTTGAGGTGATATTTGCAATCCCTCAATTTTTTATTGTGCAGGTTAGCTTTTTTGGCCCGCTCGTTGGCCAGTTTACGAATGCCGCTTAGCTCCTTCCGCTCCCGTTCGTTTTGCTCAATCCTTTTCTTCAAGGCCTCTGCAGTAACAGGATTTCTATGTAAAAAATTATTTAACTCTTTACCTAAAAAATCACCAATAAAATTCTTCATACTTGCACCGCCTTCGCTCACTGTTTGCGACCCAAGTTTTGTCTTGGTCTGGCTTTCAAACACAGGCTCCTGCACCCTTACGCTGATTGCGGCACAAATACTTCCCCGTATATCCGATGCCTCATAATCTTTCTTAAAAAACTCCCTGATTGTTTTAATATAACCTTCCCTAAAAGCCGCCAAATGTGTACCGCCCTGTGTAGTAAACTGACCATTTACAAAACTGTAGTACTCCTCTCCATAAGCACTTTCATGCGTTACGGCCACTTCAATATCCTCGCCTTTTAAGTGAATAATTGGGTAGCGAATTTCATCAGCATTGGTTTTGCGCTGCAACAAATCCAGCAACCCGTTTTTGCTTACAAAACGTTTGTTGTTCAGGTTCATTACCAGCCCTGCATTCAGGTAGCAGTAGTTCCAAAATTGGTTATCCAGGTACTCCTGTACAAAATGAAAATTCTTAAAAATGGTATCATCCGGCACAAATTCCACCAAAGTGCCATTTTCCTGTGTTGTAGCAATTTCTTTGTGTTCCTTCACCAAATTTCCCTGGTGAAATTCAGCCGCTTTTTCCCGGCCATCTCTAAAAGAAGTTACTTTAAAATAATTGCTCAAGGCATTCACAGCCTTTATACCCACACCATTGAGGCCCACACTTTTTTGAAACGCTTTACTGTCGTATTTGGCGCCGGTATTAATTTTACTCACCACATCCACCACTTTACCCAGCGGAATACCCCGTCCATAATCCCTCACCGTAATTTCATTGCCGGTAATATTTACATCCACATGTCGGCCATAGCCCATCGTGTGTTCATCAATACAGTTGTCAATTGTTTCTTTCAGCAACACATAAATACCATCATCGGCACTGCTGCCATCGCCCAGTTTTCCAATGTACATGCCCGGCCGCAGGCGTATGTGTTCTTTCCAGTCAAGGCTCCGGATGGAGTCGTCTTCGTATCTGCTTGTATCTTTTTCTGCCATTTACCCTAATCCTCCTAAAGAATATTTATTTGTTATTAATTATGTAACCAGCTGTATTTCTTTAATCAACATCGTTGTGTCACTCCCTTGTACTTTTAGCAATTCTATTGAGCTTTTATCCACTAATAGGTTTTGGCAAGGTAGCAACGCCGGCGCAAGCTACTAATTTTATTAGTAATTGTGCAATGTGGCAAATATAGTTAAAGGACAATAGAGAAAAAGGGATGGTTATTCACATGAGGTGCATATAATTTTGGCTAAAGTATCAGGCTTGTTTGCTATCGAATTTATTAGCTGGATTAGTTGAAACAACAGCAGTTGTGCCATTATTAATATTTGCTCAGCTTATTTATTCAAAAAATAAAATTCAAAAGTATTTGAAGCCATAGCTGAGTAAATTGTAAACTACCTAATTTTATGAAAATGAAAAACCAATGAAATTCAATTTCCTGCTTATTTACCTCCTGCTTACCATTGTCTTTACTTCCTGTTCACCCACTGCCAATCCGGAACCTTTTAATGCCAAACCGGAAGTTGTATTAAAAGAATTTAGCGCCTGGTGGGCGTATCATTCGCAAAATATAAATCTATCAAAAGACTACACTGCTCTTGATGCATCCTCAAAAGTTATTAACCACGAGCTCTTTCTTCAAATGCTTGCCACGGGAAATTATGTTGCTTTCCGGCTAAATACCCCCGAGTTATCCTATCAATATAAATTGTACGAACTAAGCCCAAAAGCTGATAATGAAATAAGAACGCAGGTAATACAATTTGGCGAAGCCGGCTATCGGAAATTTAAAATGGAAGGAACGAGAATCCCCGATTTTAATTTTACTGATTTAAATGGTAATGTTTACAATAAAGAAAATACAAAAGGAAAGATAGTGGTATTAAAATGCTGGTTTATCAATTGCCAGAAATGTGTTGAAGAAATGCCGCCCCTAAACGAACTGGTAAAAGAATTTAGTAGCCGGCCCGATGTAGTATTTATAAGTTTAGCATTTGACTCAAAAGAGAAATTGGTAAAATTTTTAACCAAAACAACATTCGATTATGCGGTAATACCCGTTACACAAAATTACCTGGAAGAAAAATTAAAAGTCACCGAATATCCCACCCATTTTATACTTAACCGAAAGGGCCGGATAACAAAAGTGGTTACAGATTATCACGACATGATTTATGCTTTAAAATATGAACTTTCAAAATAAAGCAGTGATTAATTAAGTGCAACTTACTTACAGTAAATTGTACTATGTGGCGGTTTTGTTTTTGCATTTATTCTGGATACCTGCGGTGGTTTCTGTAATAGAAAACATTGTTTATTTTTAAAAAAGCAATCATAAGAATAATAATCTAAATATTGTAAGAATGAAAAATAATTTAATTCTTCTATTCCTTTTAGGCACATTTTCTCTTGCCTGTCAATCACAACAAACGTCTTTTAATCCAAAATTTACGCTTTCTTCAGCCGAAAAAATAAAATTCAACTCATTTGTTGATTGTAATATGGCCGAGGCTTGGGTGGGTGATACTTTTAGAATTTTTCCAGGCAAATATGGTGACGACCCTGTGTGGGGATATTCTTTAAACCTAAAATGATCAAAGCAGCCATTGTCAATTTAAAAGTAAAAAAACATCATGGTGACTAATAATCTTAAAGCGAATATCCTTGTACTTTTAGTTGGTCTGTTTTGCGCCTGCAATTATCAACAGACTGTTAAAACAGCAGACAATTATTCCGATAAAAAAAGGTTGGCAAAGTTTGAACCGGCTGATGGCAAAGTAATTTTATTTGCAGGACAGGAACTGGAAGCGATTGGTGGAACAGAAAATTACCGGGATGGCTATTTTGATCATTTTCCGGCACCCGGCGGTTTTGTGCAATACACGAATTTTATGAAAAGCGGAACTTCATTTGGCGCTGTGCTGCATGGGCTGGATGGATTAACAGATTTGGTTGATTGGGGCGACGGGCCGGAAAATATGTCGGTACCAGTTGCAGAAAAGGATTTTAAAAACTCCTGCTTGGCCATTGGTTTAGACATGGGAAACGGCAATGACAGCATTACGGCAACAGGTGGTCATGATAGCCTGATTTACAAATTGGGTAATTGGATTAAAGCGCTTGATAAGCGTCCTGTTTTTTTAAGAGTTGGTTATGAGTTTGATGGGTTTGAATGGAATCATTATAAGAAAGAATTTTACATTCCTGCATTTAGAAGAATTCGAAAAAAATTAGACTCCATGAGGGTAACAAATGTTGCATACGTGTGGCAATCGAAAGCGGTGGGTGCCAATAGAGAAACCATGGATGCTTTTTACCCCGGAGATGAATTTGTTGATTGGGTAGCTTTTTCTTTTTTTACAGCAAAGGAGGAAAACCACCCCATGATTCAGTTTGCGAAAGATCACAACAAACCATTGTTTATTGCAGAAGCATCGCCGGTTATGCTGGATGCAAATGGCGTTAGTAAAAACCTTGACCTCACCCAAAATGCAGATGCAACAAAGGCCTGGCAAGAATGGTTTATCCCATTTTTTAGAACAGTGCATAATAACCCAGGTACAATAAAAGCAATTCATTACATTAATTCCCCCTGGAAAAAAAGACCTATGTGGCAGCACAATGATTTTTTTAAAAATATAGATGCAAGAATTACAAAAAATGACTCGATGAAAGTATGGTGGTTAAAAGAAACAAGCCAGGAAAAGTATCTGAAAGCATCTGATACATTATTTAATTATTTGTGGAATAATAACAGATAGAAAAACTTAGCTGCTTCTTTGCTACTTTTTGTAATTTGGAGGGTGATGGTCCTATCGTCACTAAGGTAATAGCAAAAACACCAACCGTCAGCAAGCTCAAAGCATGGACTACGCTGTATTTCACCGATTTTTATTATCTTTCAAAAAATAAATGATCGCTTATGAACCGCAAAATATTTTTTGTCGCTGTAATAATTATTGCACTATTGGCAGTTGGATTCAGGTATGCCTCAAAAAAATATATCGTTGAGCCACAACTTGTTTCAAGAGAAAGTATTTTTAGAAATAAGATCATGATTCAATGCACACCAGACTGGAATCAGTTGGATGCAGATAGCCTTGCTAATGGAATTGGCGTATTACCTGGTTGGGGAAATTACCGCTGGAATATTTCTACCAAAAACGATAGTGCCCAATTTTATTTTAACCAGGGCATCAATATGTATTATGCGTTTCACATTATTGAAGCGATGGCATCCTTTAAAAAAGCCCAACAGTTTGATAGCAACAACGCCATGATTTACTGGGGACAAGCCCTGGCTTATGGCCCCAACATTAATGACTTTGCCTATGCAGCAACACCAGATGCTTTTGCTGCTGCACAAAAAGCGCTTTTATTAAAATCAACTTGCACCCCTAAAGAAAAAGAATTGATTGAAGCCATGGCAGTAAGGTACTCATCCGACAGCAGCATTAGCAGGGCAGTACTCAACCAGCAATATGCCGATGCAATGAAAAAATCATACGGCCGGTTTAGGAACGATGCAGATATTTCCACTTTATATGCAGATGCCCTCATGCTGCAACATCCCTGGGATTACTGGAAACACAATGGCGATGCTGAACCATGGACAGCAGCAATTTTATCCGTGTTGGAAAGCACTTTAATTAAACATCCGCAGCATCCAGGCGCTAACCATTATTACATACATTCTGTAGAGGCTTCCGGCAATCCACAGCGGGCATTACCAAGTGCCGACAGATTGGGCAGACTGATGCCAGGCGTGGCTCATATGATACACATGCCTTCGCATATTTACATACGGAGCGGTAACTATAAGCAAGGCAGCCTTGTAAATGAAATGTCGGTTAAGGGATATAATAATTATTTAGCCTTGTACCCCGATGTACAAAACAATGCTCCGCTTTACCTCATTCATAACCTGCACATGCAGAGCGCCTGTGCCATGATGAACGCTAATTATACCTACAGTAATAACAGTGCGACAGCATGCAGCAAAAGTTTTGATACCAGTTATCTTTCCATGCCTGCGCCATTTGGCAATTACATGCAATACCTGTACGCAACACCTGCCTTCAACAATGTGCGGTTTGGAAAATGGGATGCTATTTTAGCAACAGCAGCGCCTCAGGAAAATCATATTTATGCGAAGGTAATTTGGCATTGGGCAAGAGGAATGGCATTTGCAGGGAAGAATAAAACTACCGAAGCCACTGCGGAATTAAACATAATTTCTGAGGAAATAAAGACACCGGATATGTTGGTGACGATGGAGCCGTTTAATGCTCCGGCAGATGCCGCTAAAGTTGCTGCAAAAATGCTGGCGGGTGTAATTGCTTTGAAAGAAACCGATTTTCCAAAAGCTATTCAGTTGCTGAACGAAGCAGTGGCAAGTGAAGATGCACTCATTTACAACGAACCAAAAGACTGGCTGATTCCTGCAAGACAGTATTTGGGTGATGCTTTATTAAAATCGGGCAATGCTGCAAAAGCAGTAGTGATATTCAAAGAAGACCTGAAAGAAAATCCTAACAACCATTGGGCATTATATGGGCTCTACAAAGCTTTGACCCAACAGAAAAAAATGGCAGAAGCCGTAAACATAAAAAAGCAATATGACAAGGCTTTTGCAGATGCTGATATTCCGATGGGGCATATTGTATTTTAAATAATCAACTGCCGGAGACAAGTGTTGTATTTAAATGTAGCTTACAATATTTCACCACAACTGTCAATACAATTTTCATTACTTTTTTATTGTCGCCAGG
This sequence comes from Chitinophagales bacterium, assembly GCA_038320245.1. Lineage (GTDB taxonomy): Bacteria > Bacteroidota > Bacteroidia > Chitinophagales > Chitinophagaceae > Ferruginibacter. The sequence continues at coordinate 12,862 of JBBQEA010000111.1, forward strand.
TATTTTCGTGTAGCTTCTGCATCAACCGCAATAAGATGGGTACGCAGCAATGCGACCGTAGGAATATCAGCATCCTGCCTATTCATCGTTAGCGATATGGAAGGCTTTGCCGGCAGGTGGCAATCGATACAATTTTTTTCAAGCACAACATTTTTATTTTCTTTGAAAGAACAAAAATTTTTATGTTCCCTTGTATGACTGCTTATGCAACGCTTAGAAAAAAGCTCCAGATTTCCACGCTCTTTTTCATGTGAGCCATGGCAAGTATTACAGGTAATGGAACTGCTATTTAAATAGCACTTGCTTTTTTTCAACAATCCAAATTGATTGCCATGTACGTCGATATTTTCATTGGCATCAGTTGCTTTATAAAGTGCTTCGGTTTTAAAATAATCTGATAACTTTTTACCCGCAGTAAATGAAAAAGAGGGTTGGGTTTTCTCCAGGTTACCTCCATGGCACAACACACACAAATCAAGTTGTTGCTGGCGACTTAATTTAACCGGATTAACAATGTACTGTGCCGTTTTTATCAAAGGATTTTTTGTTTGATACTCCACATGCTTTGCTGCCGGGCCGTGACATTTTTCGCAGCCCACGCCCCAGATTATTTTATTGTAATCGTATGATTCCTGCTTTGCAGTTGGTTCAACAACCACACTTGCATAAGTAGCATGACATTCCAGGCAACGGGCTGTTACAGGTTTATCAAAAGTAACCCTGTTGGCGTCAAAGCCAGGGCTGTTTACCCATTGATGTGTAGCGGTAAAGTAGGAAACGGGCAATTGAAATAATTGATTACCCTTTTTGTAAATATAGGTTTGACCCTTGGCTCCGGAGCCGGTAACAAAATCGAAACGAAATTTCTTTTTAAGTTCTTCCTTATAAAAAATTTGCTGGTACAAACTGCTGTCGCCCTTTTCCATTGCTACATACAGCAGCGGTGTAAAGCGGTAAATATTGCTGTCTTTTTTAAAACTACCCAACACATTTTGTCCGGTTGCCGGTGCCGAAGTATTGAAATGACCGGTGAGTAAATGTTGGTTATAAATATCCTTGTGACAACCGGCACAACTTGCATCGCCTGCATAAGCCTCAAAAGGAGTTTCATTTTGAAGGGCTACCTTTTCTTTGCTGTTATCTACACATTTGGTAAAAACAATTACACTGATCAGCAAAAAGAGCATAATAAAAATTGAACGGGGTAGCCGGGAGATTTTTTCCATTTTGACAATTTAGCGCTAGCACAAATTAGGAAATTGTGTTGGCATGGCAAGGCATTTTAGCAAACGCATTTTATTGCTGTAATAAATGAATAGACACCTAAAAAAAACTGGTAATTAAATGGATTGAAATAACTCATCTATTGTATTTTATCAGATGACACCCTGCTTTTTTACTGTCAACTCATCAACAACACTGCGTCTGAATGGTTTTTTTTAATCGAATCCAACCAACAGGGAGCGGATTTTACAAGTATGCTGCAGGTGTCAAATTCCGCTTATCGTCAATTTTTTACCACTTATAAACATTTTCTTATTAATTAGTGAAAATCAGTGTTTCTACAAAATTCAAAATGACATTTGCAACTCTTTTAAAATTAACAAATGAAAAAAATATTTTTAGTGGTACTTGTTCTTTGTGTGTCGGTGTTGTTGAAAGCACAAACAAAAGGTAGCAACAGCATTATTGGCACTGTGATAGACAGTACCAGCAAAGGACCGTTGGAATACGCAACGGTAACGATATTTAACAAGGGAGATAAGAAGGCGCTGACAGGTACCATCACTGATAACAGCGGTAGTTTTACTTTACCTGATATACCTGCAGGTACTTTTACAATTGTAATTGAAAATATTGGTTACAATGCTTATTCAAAAAAGGGTATAGTCCTCAATAAAAAAGATGCGATCGTAGATCTTAAAAATATATTGCTGACGCTTAAAAAAAATGACTTAGAGAATGTTACGGTTACTACGCAGCAAAAACTGGTAGAAAACAAAATAGATAAAATGATTTTTAATGCGGAAAAAGATGTGAGTTCACAAGGCGGTGTAGCCACTGATGTATTAAAAAAAATCCCCCAGGTGTCAGTAGATGTTGATGGCAATGTTCAGTTATCAGGAAGTTCGGGAATACGTTTCCTGATTAATGGAAAACCATCTTCTGCCTTTGGAAGCAATATTGCCGATGTATTACAATCCATACCAGCCAGCCAGATAAAGAGTGTGGAAGTAATTACCAACCCCGGCGCCAAATACGACGCACAGGGCATGGGTGGCATCATCAACATTATTTTAAAAAAGAACAACAGCAAAGGATACAATGGCAATATATCGCTGACAGGAGGAACAAGAAATGAGAATGCCTCCTTTAATTTTAATGTGCGGAACAACGATTTTGGTATCAATGCTTTTTTCAGTGGCAATAAGCGGTTACCCTCCGATGGTAGCAATACTAATTACCGCACAACAACGGACGGCAACGTCATCAGCACACTGCTACAGGAAAGGCAGAATCACTTTGACCGGCAGGGTTACCAGTCGGGTGTTGGCTTTGACTGGACCTACAAAAAAATGAACAGCTTTTCCGGCAATATCGCTTACAATTATTTTGGGTTTACTGCAAGCGGTGCTACCGGTCAGGCACTACAGCCCAACAAAGGCGGTACCATACCCGATATCCTTTCCACAATCAATTCGGGTAACCAATATCGATATCATTCTGTAGATGGTTCGCTGAATTATAAAAGAACTTTTAAAAAAGAAGACCAGGAACTGGAAGCCAGCATCAGCAGCAATAACGGCAACAACAAAGGCCGGTCTTTTTCAGAAGAATATGTGCTGCCGCAAGATTCACTGTACTATGGCACCAAGGCCTACAACCCGGCCACCACCAGGGAAACCATCTTGTCGGTTGATTATACCCAACCATTAATAGAGGATGTGAAACTTGGGTTTGGCAGCAAGGCAACTTTTTATGACATTGAAAGCAATGCCGACGTAAACATCTATAAACCGTCAGATAAAACCTATCAGCCGGATGGATTTTTATCAAACGGTCTGGCATACCATCAAAAAGTATATGCTGCTTATGCAGAAATTAGTTTTGCCGTGGCTAAATTATTTGATGCTAAAATAGGCAGCAGATACGAGCGAACCGAATTAAGCGCTTATTATTCCCAGGCTACGCAGCAAGCGAATATTCCCGGGTACAACACTTTGGTTCCCTCTATCTTTTTGTCAAAAAAAATAGGTGAAAAGCAAATAATAAAATTGAGTTTTTCCAAAAGAATTAATCGTCCTGACTACGAAGACCTGAACCCATTTGTAAATATCAGCGATCCAAAAAATCTCTCTACCGGCAACCCCTACCTTAAGCCAGAGCAAGGCTACCGATACGAGTTGGGCTATAGCAGA
>JBBQEA010000112.1:0-16245 GCA_038320245.1 Chitinophagales bacterium
TCTTTCCAACCGGTAGCTTTTAAAACAAACTTTAAATTATCGTTTACATTTCTATCTGTCAATAGTTGAAAATCCTGAAAAACCACACCCATGCTGCGTCTTAAGAAAGGAATTTTTTTCCAATCCAGTTCTTTCAAGTCAAAGCCCACTACAGAACCATCTCCTTCTGTCAATGGTAAGTCACCATACATTGTTTTAAGTAAACTGCTTTTTCCGGTACCCGTTTTACCAACCAAGTAAACAAATTCTCCTTTATCAATAGAAATATTTACATCACTTAATATTAGATTTTTACCCTGGTAAATTTTCACTCTTCTTAAATCAACTACTGCGTTAGTCATAATGCTGTTTGTATTTTGCTTTGGATAAATTATTATTTGGATATTGATTAATAAGCCTGCAATAATAAGTGAAATGTTTAAAAAAACAAGACCGGCCCAATTTCCTGCAGATTTTAATTAACCGCTTTTGCAAATGTACCTTTTACATTACCTGAAATAAAAACTTTTTATGGAACAAATGTTAAAAAAGCAATTAAACTAAATTTTTAGTTGTAAAACTAATTACTTAGTTATACATTTGGTTTATCAAACGACAAATATGAAAATACTAACCAAAGCGGAGGAACAGATAATGCAGGTAATCTGGAAATTGAACAAAGCATTTTTAAAAGAAATTATGGATGAATTGCCAGAGCCAAAACCCCATAACAATACGGTGGCAACAATTATAAAAATACTTACAGAAAAAGATTTTGTTGGCATCAAGCTCTTTGGTCGTATGCACCAGTATTACCCGTTGGTAAGTAAAGATGCTTACAGCAAAACAACCATGAAAAGTTTTGTAAAAGGTTATTTTGAAGGCAGCTTCAGCAATGCCGTTTCATTTATGGTAAAGGAAAATAACCTGAGTGTAGAAGAGCTGGAATTGCTGCTGAAAGAACTAAAGAAAAAAAGTCAATAAGATTTTGTACTGATATGCTAATGGCCATTTGGAAATAAAAACCAATGCTACTTTAAATTTTTTATAATAAAAACCATGCTTGCAATTGCTATTTACCTGCTAAAAGTTATTATTTGCTCAGGCGTTTTGCTTGGGTATTATTGGTTGTTGCTCCGGAACAAAATATTTCATGCTTACAACCGGTTTTATTTACTGGCAGCGGTATTGCTATCGCTTAGCCTACCGCTTTTGCAAATTACCATCTGGCATAATAGTTCCGGTTCTACCATCCCGGTAATAAAAATATTGCAGGTGGTAAATAGTGGAGATGAATACCTCGATGAAATAATTATCAGCAGCGGAAACAGCATTGGGTGGGAGCAGATAACAATGTTTTTATACAGTGTTACGAGCTTAGTAATGCTGCTGCTGTTTATCCTTTCTTTGATTAAAATTTACCGGCTATTTAAAACCAATCCGCATACGTTCATTGATGATGATATCCTGTTTATAAATACACATGCCAGGGGTACACCCTTCTCCTTTTTAAAATACATTTTCTGGAATGAGCAGATTGATTTAAATACTGCCACAGGCAGGCAAATTTTCACACACGAAGTAGCACATATTGAGGAGAAGCATAGTTACGATAAGCTGTCTATCAACATCGTTCTGATCCTTTTCTGGAGCAACCCCTTCTTCTGGATTATCCGAAAAGAACTGAACATGATTCATGAATTTGTTGCTGATAAAAAAGCGGTCGCCAACCATGATAGCAGCGATTTTGCCGCAATGATTCTACAGGCTGCATACCCACAGCACCGGTTTCATTTAAGCAACCCATTTTTTTATTCACCCATAAAACGCAGATTACTGATGCTCACAAAAAACAAACATCCCAAAGCTGGTTATATCAGTCGCTTACTGGTATTGCCATTGGCTGCCATGGTATTTTTTGCTTTTTCCATGAAAGCTAAAACAATTATTCAACCTTCAGCAGGCAACTATAAAGGAGAAAAAATAATCGTAGTAATTGATGCAAGCCATGGTGGAAAAGACTTCGGTGCTAAAGCAGCCAATGGTTCTTTTGAGAAAGACATCAGCTTAGCGATTGCGAAAATGGTATTGCAACTCAATCAAAATTCAGCTATACAGATAATATTGACAAGGAATAGGGATATATATCAAACTCCAAAAGAAAAAGTTGATTTGGCAACAAAAGCTGGTGCCGATATATTTATTTCATTACATGGAGATGCTACAACAGATAAAATTAAAAGGTCAGGTATGACTGTCTGGATACCAAATAATGACTTCCCGAAAATTGCAAAAAGTAAGTTACTCGGAGAGGCCATACTAACTTCTTTCAGAAATAATTTTGGGTTATATCTTTTTGACAATTTAAATCAAAGGGAAAGCGGCGTTTGGGTTCTGAAAGCAACTGAATGCCCTTCGATATTGATTGAAACTGGTTTTATTGATAACGAAAAGGATGCAGCCTATTTAACCAACGAAAAAAATCAGGAACAAATAGCCCGGAATATTTTGAATGGGATAGAAAATTATGCGATAAATTCTGATAAAAACAACCAACAAAAACCAATTGTTAATAATCAAAAGGATTCTGTTATTGAAATTAAATCGATGTATGTTGATGTGAGAAAAATTGACGAAAAATTTATTAAAAGCAAAGCTTTTGAGGAAAGTGCATTGATAATTGTTGATGATGTAGAAATTGGAAATGTAGGTTCTAATTATCTTTTCTCGAATCAAAAAATAAGTTACAAAAGCGTTGAGTTTTTTGGTAAGGCAGCAGGAACAAAACGATTTGGCAGTAAAGGCAGTAATGGCGTTGTTGTAGCCATTTACAAAAATCCTTTTACAATGCCTGTAGACAAATTCAATTCAATTCCAAAAGATACTTTGCCGGAAATTGTAGTTGGAGCCAGTGACAAAACAATGGCTAAACCAATTTATATACTAGATGGCAAAAAGACGGATGACATAAGCAAAATTCTTCCGGAAAAAATTGACCATGTAAATGTTTTAAAAGGCATTGAAGCAATAAACCAATATGGTGATGCTGGCAAGAATGGCGTTGTTGAAATATTCACCAAAAGCACAACGCCTTTGTATCTTATAGATTCTGCGATAACAACTGAAAAGGAAGTGAATAATATTGCAACAGAAAATATTGAAAGCGTACATGTTTTAAAGAATATAGATGCCTCTGAAAAATATGGTGATAAAGGCCGGAATGGTGCGGTTGAAATTACAACTAAAGGCCCAAAACCATTGTACGTAATTGATGGTATTATAAAAAAAGAAAGTGACTTAAAAGATATTTTACCAGATAACATCAAAGAAATGAATGTTTTAAAAGGAGAAACAGCTACACAAAAATATGGAGACAAAGGCAAGCATGGCGTAGTGGAAATAACTACCAAACAAGCTATCAAAGATGATAAAGTATTTACCGTAGTAGAAAACGAAGCAGACTTTCCCGGCGGTACTGAGGCATGGAAAAAATACCTTATGCAGAACCTAAACTCCAATATAACGAGTGCAGATAAATGGAAGCCCGGCACGTATAAAATTGTAGTAGAATTTATTGTAAACAGCAATGGCTCCATTAGGGATGTAATCACTAAAAATTACCCCGAAAGCAAGACTGCATTACATTGCATTGATCTTATAAAAAAAGGACCCAATTGGATACCTGCCAAACAAAATGAACACCTGGTGGCTTCCTACAAAAAGCAGCCAATCACCTTTGTTGTAAATTAATTTTATTTTATTGAAACAGGCCGGTTACCCATTAAAAGTGACCGGCCTTTTTATTTGTTGAATTTCCCAACTAAGGGTGCTAACCAAGCTATTCCCGTTTAACCTCACCCCAACCCCTCTCCGAAGGAGAGGGGCTAGAACCCTTAACCCGCAGGCGTTTAAGAGTTATCGTAGAATTTTAGTCGTTTACTGGTACTGATGAGTCTTTAATAATAAATACAAGGGAACAATGAGTTTAATATAACTGACATTTGCACCCACAATAAAAAACTAAAAATTATGTCAACAAAAATTGCATTGGTAACAGGTAGCAGCCGTGGCCTGGGAAAAGATATGGCCATTAGCATTGCCAAAAAAGGAATAGATGTGATAGTAACTTTCCGCAACAACAAAGAGCAAGCATTGGAAGTGGTTGCTACCATTGAAAGCATGGGTTGTAAAGCAGCAGCCTTGCATTTAGATATGTCCAACTTCAACTCATTGGATGCATTTATACAATCCGTTGCCGGAGTTTTGCGTAGTAAATGGGATACTGCCCATTTTGACTTTTTGATTAATAATGCCGGTATGGGTGCAACAGTTCCATTTGCCGAAGTAACAGAGGCATTGTTTAATGACTTTCTGAATGTCCATTTCAAAGGTGTTTATTTTCTTTGTCAAAAATCATTGCCATTGCTGAATGATGGCGGACGTATCATTAATATTTCAACAGGTACCACCCGTTATTGTGTGCCGGGTTATTCTGTGTATTCATCCATGAAAGCTGCTATAGAAACCTTTACCAAATATTTGGCTAAAGAATTAGGCAGCAGGGGTATCAATGCCAACGTAGTTGCACCAGGGCCTGTTGAAACTGATTTCAACAATGGCGCAATTCGCAACAATCCTCAAATGAAAGGTTATTTAAGTTCAATGTCGCCTTTTGGTCGGGTGGGCAATGCCGATGATATTGGAAGTGTAGTAGCTTTTTTATGTACCGAAGATGCCAAATGGATCAATGGACAGCGCATAGAAGTGAGCGGAGGAATTAACCTATAAAAAATATTCATCCAATAAAAAAGCTGCCTGAAAGTGTAAACACCCACAGGCAGCTTTTTTTATAATTAATTACCAGCTTTTAGAAAAAGAACGACTGTTGTTGTTAGTCCTTTCTTCTTTAGGCCTGGCTTCCATTACTTTAATGGTACGACCGTCTGCAGAAGATCCGTCTAAATCTGCAATTGCTTTTGCACCTGCAGCGTCATCACTCATTTCTACAAAACCAAATCCTTTACTGCGACCTGTTGCTTTGTCAATAATTACTTTGGCAGAAGTTACTTCGCCGAATTCTTCAAAAAAACCTTGTAAGTCTTCATCCTGAATGTTGAAGCTTAAATTTGAAACGTAAATGTTCATAAAAAAAATTAAATCAATAAAAAATATTGAGAAGAACAGCAGGAGTAAAAGAAGACTATAACAGTAGCAGATTATGCGTAGCAGTAAAAAAATCGTCGCCTACAATTTGCGATAAACTCAAATTAACTTTGCAAATGTAGGCTAATTGAAGGGAAGCAAATATTTTATTTTAAAAAAAATCAAAATTATTTTTTACAGATGTTTAAAATCCTGCAACCAGTACAAAAATTTTCAAGGCTGGCTTTCGTAATGAGCATGTCTCCAAATAGCAGTCGTATCAAACCGGGAAACCAGACACTCATTTTATTTGAAACAATAATTGATACTAAAAAAAACACACCCAATTTGTGTGTACTTTGCAACCACTAAAACTATTTCAATGAAGCAAGTTTTCATCCTACTTTTTTTACTGCCTTTACTGGCCAGTTCTCAAACGACCAATAGCATCGATTCAAAAACAAAAAATATGAAAGCCTACCCTGGCTTTGTTGATTTTTACTGGGATGACAGTACAGGTAAAATCTGGATGAAGATTGATAAGCTGGATACTGCACTATTATATCAAACGTCTTTACCAGCAGGGATCGGATCCAATGATATCAGCCTCGACAGAGGAATCATGGGCACTACCTATATTGTTCAATTTAGTAAAGTGGGCAATAAATTACTGATGGTTGAACCCAACTTTGCCTACCGTGCCGTAACGGGCGATGCGGCGGAAAAAAGAGCCGTAGAACAGTCTTTTGCACAATCCGTCATTTGGGGATTTACTATTGTCGGCTCAGCCAATGGCGCTTACCTGGTAGATGCTACTGATTTTTTATTAAGAGATGCCTTACAGGTTAGTAACCGTTTGTTGAATACCAAACAAGGCATTTATTTAATGGATGCCACCCGCTCGGCCATGTACCTGCCCCGTACAAAAAACTTTCCGCTAAATACGGAACTGGAAGCCACCATAACCTTTATAAACAAAGATGGTAAAACGGGTGCCTATATTAATTCGGTAGCCCCGGCTGCAGAAGCAGTGACAGTAAGAATACACCATTCTTTTGTACAATTACCCGATGATAAATACATTCCCAGAAAATACGATGCCCGCTCGCCTTTTATTACCAGCAGCTATTTTGATTACAGTACACCGGTAGCAGAACCCATTCAAAAGGATTTTATTATCCGCCACCGGCTGATAAAAAAAGATCCCCTTGCTACCAAAAGCGAAGCTGTAAAACCCATCATTTATTACCTGGACAATGGTACGCCGGAACCAATCAGAACAGCCTTAATGAAAGGCGCAAGCTGGTGGAACCAGGCTTTTGAAGCAGCAGGATTTATCAACGCTTTCCAGGTAAAAATTTTACCAGATAGTGCAGACCCAATGGACCTGAGGTATAATATGATCAACTGGGTGCATCGTTCTACCCGTGGATGGTCGTTTGGAGGTGCAGTGGTTGATCCAAGAACCGGCGAAATTATTAAGGGCAATGTTACCCTCGGCTCATTAAGGGTAAGGCAGGATTATTTAATTGCACAAGGTTTACTTTCTCCATTCGCCAAAGACAGCATTAAAGGTGATGACAAAATGCTTGGCATGGCCTTACATCGTTTACAACAATTGGCAGCCCATGAAGTAGGCCATACCATTGGCCTGATGCACAATTATATTGCCAGTGCGCAGGGCAATACCAGCGTAATGGACTATCCGCATCCGATGGTTTCAATGGATGCAAATAATCACCTTTCGCTCAATAATGCTTATACAAATGGAATTGGTGAATGGGACAAAATAAGCATCCAATATGGGTATTCACAATTTTTGCCGGGTACCAATGAGGACGCTGCTTTAAATAACATCTTGGTGGATGCTGCCGGCAAAGGCTTCACTTTTATTAGTGACAGGGATGCCCGGGATGCAGGTGGCTTGAACCCCAACGCACATTTATGGGATAATGGCAAAGATCCGGTAAGTGGGTTAAAGGATGTAATGAAAATAAGAAAAGTAGCATTGGCACAATTTGGGTTAAACAGCATCCGTAAAGGCACCCCTATGGCGATGCTGGAAGATGTATTGGTTCCTATATACCTGTTTCATCGCTACCAGGTAGAGGCGGCTACTAAAGTTGTAGGTGGCATGTTTTACAATTATGCCATTAAAGGTGATGGACAAATGATTACCAAAACAGTTTCAAAACAAGAACAGCAACAGGCTTTGGAGGTAATTATCCACTGCATTGATCCTACATTTTTAGCCATTCCAGATTCAATTACCCAACTCATACCGCCTCGTCCGGCAGGGTATGATTACAACCGTGAATTGTTCAACAAACGAACCGGACTTTCATTTGATCCATTGGCAGCAGCAGAAACGGCAGCTGATATGCCTTTATCTTTTTTATTCAACAGCAGTCGCCTTAATAGGATGGTACAACAAACGGAAACAAGTAACGGGCTTGGTGCAGATGAGATGGTACAAATACTAATTACCAAAACATGGAAGGCTCCCCGGCTAAAAGGAATGCAGGGCCTTATACAGAAACAAAATGAACAGCTATTGCTTACTTATTTGTTGGCTGGATCGATAAATAATGATGCATCCTTTGCAACTAAAGCCTGCTTGCAACATGCATTAAACGAAATAAAATCTTTTGCTGAAAGTCAATTAAAAACCAGCAAGGTCGCTGTAGACAAAGGACATTTTGAGCTTACGCTTGAGCGGATAAAAAAACCTTTAGAAGCCAAACCTACTTTGCACTCTGTAGCACCACCCGGCTCACCAATTGGATGCTATTAGTTGATTGTAAATGCGGTTTATTTGAAACGAAATTTCAATTTCTATATGGGAAAAAGTGCGAATTAAAAACTGGTAAGAATGGGAGCTGACAATAAAATAGGTTCAGCAATAAATAAATCCGCAAATGGAATAAACATTTATTCCGTTTCATTTATTATACTGATGTGTTTTCAATAAATAACGCTGTAATAAATAGTTGAAACATAGAAATGGCAATTGTTGAAAACCTAACAAAAAAATAGAAGGAAATTTACCGTACCTTTAGCCGAATTTATACAAGGTGTTTAAAGAGATTTCATGTCGCACTCCAACATTGCAACCCCATCTCTCAGACTATAAACTAATTTTTAATTAAACATAAAAACAGTATGGCAGAAACTTGGAATAAAAAAGAAAGAGAAAAGAAAAAACAAGCTAATAAAAAAGAAAAAGCTGAAAAAAAGCAGGAACGCAAAGACAGCAGCAAAGGTGATAATAGCCTGGAAAGTATGTTTGCTTACCTGGATGAGAATGGTAATCTTTCTTCTAAGCCGCCAGATCCCAAAAAGAAAATCATCATAAATGTGGAGGATATCGAGATAGGAGTTCCAAAGCAAGGACCTATGAATCCGGATGATTTGATTCGTAAAGGAATTGTAACTTTTTTTAATGATGCCAAAGGGTATGGATTTATCAAAGATTCAGAAACACAGGAAAGTGTTTTTGTCCACATCAACTCTATAACAGAAGCCATTAAAGAAAACAACAAAGTTACTTTTGAAGTAGAAATGGGCCCTAAAGGTGCAAATGCTGTGAATGTAAAGTTATTGAAGTAGGTAATTTATTTATCCCTCTTACCCTATAGCTATTTAAGATAATTCGCATAAAATCTTACTATAAATAAAATATTGTAATCGAAATATAAAAGTGTAACTCTACCTAAGTTACCCTTCTATATTTCCTTTCTTTGAGCATTACAATTGTTTGGGTATTTTAAATTGCCTAATTAATTATGTTATAGATCGGATAGCTAAGAAATAAACTGTAGAAAACCAATAAGCAATTTGTTAGATTATAGCATGATCTACAAAATACATATCAATATCTCCTATATTTTTAGCATAAATTTTACCCCGGTGAGTACAGGCGTATTTATCTTTTATTAACTCATAAGTGGCAGCTGAAATATTTACCCGACCAGCCTCTCCATTGCTTTCCATTCTGCTGGCAACATTTACGGTGCCGCCCCAAATATCATAGGCATATTTCTTTTTACCAACCACGCCCGCTACGAGCGGACCTGTATTAACTCCAATACGGATATCCCATGGCGGCAGGTTTAACGCCATTCTTTTTTGGTTTCTATCTCTGGTAAATTCCTGTATTTCCAAACCTGCTTTAATAATATTGATAACATGCTCATCATCCTCCTTAGGAATACCGCCTGCACACATGTAGGAATCACCGATAGTCTTTATTTTTTCGAGGTTGTATTTATCAATAATATCATCAAAAGCCACAAAACATTCACTTAGCTCCGTAACAACTTCCTGCGGAGAAAGGTCATCAGCCAATTGCGAAAAGCTTTTAAAATCAGTAAACAACACCGTTGCCTTTTCGTAGTACCTGGGCGTTGCTACACCGGTTTTTTGTAGCTCCTCCGCCACTTGGGCAGGTAAAATATTTAATAACAATCCTTCAATTTCTACCTTCTGTTTGTCCAATACTTTATTTAATTTTATTTTGTTCCGGTAGCCCCGGTAAATAATCATAGTTATAAAAAAAACCAATACCAGGCCACTTATCAATGCATTTTTAGCCAGCTTTTGTTTTTCTAAATCTGCTTCCTGCAGCGCTTTGTCTTTTGTAAGCAAATTAATCTGACCTTCTTTCTTTTGCAGATCAAATTCAAATTGCAGTTTACCTAACTTTTTATCTGAATCAATGTTGTATAGCGTGTCTTTTATACCGGCATACAAGGTTTGGTATTTATAGGCTTGTTTATAATCTGCAATTTTTGCATAAGCTACTGCCATACCCTGGTAAATATCTTTTAAATCTACAGGCGCTTTTACTTCCTCTGCTAATGCCGCTGCTTTATTAAAATAGGAAAGGGCGTGGATGTAATCCTTTTTTGCAATGTACACATTTGCAATGCCCTGAAAGGCACGAACTATATGGGGTTTACTTTTTGTTTTTTCGGCAATTTCAAGTGACCTATTATTGTAGTTTAGGGCCTGGGCAAAGTCTCCCTGCAATAAATAAATTTTACCGATTCCACTGTAAGCAAAAGAACTATTCGGTGCATCCCCAAGTGCCTTGATAGTTTTTTCATAATAATCTTTAGACATCACGAAATCTTTCTGATTAAGATAAATTTCTCCAATATTTGCCGAAATAAAACCGATGGCATCTTTATCGTCGATTGCTTCACTTAAGGCTAAAGCTTTTAAAAAGTAAGTCAAGGCTTTGTCCCATGTTGCCTTTTTATCATAATAAATACTTCCCACCGTATTAAGGGCAGATAGTATCCTTAATGTATCTCCTAATTTTTCAGAAATTTTTAACGACCGGAGGCAATATTCTAACCCTTTTGCTTCATTTCCCTCATCAGCATAAAGACCGCCTATATTGTTTAATAAATTGGCAATACCAACATCGTCTTTTAAAATTTCAAAAGTCTGCAACGATTCATTCCAGGATGCAAGCGCATCTGGAAATATTCCCTGGTAGTAATACGCTAAGCCTATGTTTTTAAGAGCGTATCCCTTCCCTTTTAGAAAATCTATTTTTTCTGCTAATGATTTTGCCTGATTAGCCAAAATGATAGCTTTAGCCGGATCATCAGCAAGCTTCTCTTTGCTTTGTTGTAACAAGGCATCTACCAATGCTGTGTCTCCCTTGTTGCCGGCGGCAGGATTTTCCTGGGTTTGTGCAACAACAATAACGCTATACACAAATAATAAAATAATAATTCCCAGTGTTTTACAATTCATAATCAAATATCGGTATTTCAATTTGTCGTGACAAATTAAGGCGCATTGCAAATAAAATGGCTATTGCCAGATGAGAAATACAATCGAGGCTAAGCCGTGTTTGGTGCCCGTACCAAACCCAACTTAGCCTCGACATCCGATACCTTTCGGATTTAAAATTCAGTCCTGGTATATATTTCAGTTAAAAAATCACCTGGAAATAATCAGCTTCTTTATCGTTGTCTTATCCCCGGTATTTAATTGAATCATATATACTCCACTTGCCAATTTACTGACATCAATGTTTTTCACATAGTTTTTGCCGGCATCCGAAACACCGTTATTAATTTCAATCAACCTTTTTCCATCAATTGTTAACAGGGTTATTTTTGAAATACCAGAATTAGCTGTAACAAAAGAAAGCCTTACACTATTAATAGCCGGGTTTGGATAAACATCCATTTTCTCAATGGCAAATTTGGCAACTTTAATAACTGATCTTGTTGTATCTAATACCGGTGTACCTGGTATAATCCTTAAACCAATCTGAGTAGTAGATTTACAGGCTGTGAAATACCCATCATCACACATTGTGCCTGTATAATTAGTTCCACCGGTACCCCCGGCTCCACTTATTAAGTTTGCCTTAAATGGTGTAGGTGTTCCTGCTTTATAACTTCCATCTACAGATATTACTTTACCGGCAGCGGCAAGAGCACTATAGGTTAAATAGAAATTTGGACTTGGCAGCCTATAAGCTGCTATACCAAATTCCCATTCAGTATAAATATCCCTATTGCTTTTGAAAATACCCTTTACCACATAATTGGCATTGGTATTTTTTACAAAACCCGTGCTTGAGTTTATGATTGCCCCTGTAATAAACATATCCGATGAGCCAGGTTTGTAATTTAAAGGAACCCTGGTAGTCCAGCTATTGGTAGTTGCATCATAAGTAGTTACAGGCGTTGTTACATTTTTATCCGCCAGTATTCTTCCATTTGGTAACGCAAGATTTGTTACAGCCGACGAAGAAGTAATATTATTAAAAGTGATGGTACCAGAAGTAAAGGAAAGATAATCTCCGTCATTTACCAGTTGACCATTTATCTCTGTCTTCATAACAAACCACAAACTGGCAGGACTACCTGAATTTGCGGTGCTTATAAAATTCGTAACCGGATTGTGGGTAATCAGGCATTGATTGGTTGTAATTGTTAGCGCACCATTTACAAAACTATAAGCATAATTTGAAGCAGAAGCCAGTGTTCCAATACCAGCAGTAATAGGGTAAGTTGGCGGACTTACGGCACTGTATTGCGTTGCTGTTGTAGTGGCTGATGGTATGCCCGTTCCATTCACCCCTTTTATACCGCTGGTAATTGAATCTTCACCATTAACAAACCCACTATAACTAACAGTTAATAGTGGATTGTTATCGCCATATTTCCTTGTTTTATCATCTGCCCTTACTGTTAACGGCGCTTTATTGATTATGCCGTTGCTGCTGTTGGCCAAGGTTACATTGTAGTTAGCTGCCATGCTTGCAGTAAATGCATCTACTATAGATACAACAGCTGGTATCATTGTTTTACCAGTTCCCTGATTCTTGTTATCATACGTTTCACTAAATACTGCTATATCGCCAATTGCTAATGTACCGGCAGTAATGATGGGTAGTGCAGCTGCATTGATGGCTCCATTATAGGTTTTTGTATTTGCTGCTGAAGTAACAGTTATTTCACGTTTATTTATTGTACCATTATTACTGCTGTTTAAGGTTACATTGTAGTTACCCACCATACTTGCATTTATTGCATCTACTATTGATACTACTGCAGGAGTCATCGTCTTGCCGCTGCCCTGGTTTTTATCATCATACGTTTCTTTAAATACTGCAACATCGCCACCTGCAAGGCTTCCGGTTGTAATGGCAGGCAGAGATGCTGCACTGGTAGTACCGTCATAGGTCTTTGTATTTGCAGAAGCAGTAGCTGTTATATCACGCTTGTTAATTATACCATTGGTGCTATTGGTTAGCGTTATTGTATAGTTAGCCGCAACATTTGCCCCTAAGGCGTCTACAATAGAGACTACTGCGGGAGTCATCGTTTTGCCGCTTCCCTGATTCTTATTGTCATATGTTTCTATAAACACTGCAAAATCGCCACCTGCAAGGCTTCCGGATGTAATGGCAGGCAATGCTGCTGCATTGGTAGTACCATCGTAGATTTTTGTGTTTGCAGCTGCAGTTACAGTGATTGGGGCCTTAGTAATATCCACTTCGCCCAAACCATAGCTAATATCAAAATTAGGGTCTACCAAAACACCTGGAACAAGGTATTGCTTGCCAATATCAAGCCCGGTGATCATATTAACACCAAACATAGAACCGAGCCATGCATATCCGGTACCATCGTTAACAGCATCATCACTGTCCAAAATCACCCCGGTATTATTATCCGGGGCATCAGAACCTAGCGCTATGCCGTTGGCTCCCCTTAGAATAGCGCCATTGGCTCCTCTAAGAATGGCACCATTAGCGCCCCTTAGAATTGCACCATTGGCTCCTCTAAGAATGGCACCATTAGGTCCCCTGAGGATAGCACCGTTAGCGCCTCTGAGAATTGCTCCATTGGCACCTCTGAGAATTACCCCATTGCTTATTACATTAAACGAAAACGTACCCAGGCTGAACTGAACCAGATCGCCATTCTCCATTTCTATTAGGGAGCCGTCCGATACGGGAACATCCATACCGTTTACATCAACAGTAACCAATATTTCAGAACCATTTGCCCCTCTAAGTATGGCGTTTGTTAATATCGGACTTATTCCGCCACCAGGTAAAGTAACCAGTGAACTACCACTTCCATCAACAGTAATGATAAGTCCATTTGCACCTCTAAGTATTTGGTTAACAACTTTATTTAAGGTAATGGTACCATTAGCATCGCTTTCTATAATAAACCATTCTCCGTTTATATACTGAGCAAGGTTAGTTGAAGCTGGATTGGTTAGTTCAGCATCTGTTATCTGTACCAACGAACCTCCTACTATAGGAACTACAGGGCCACCCGTACCGTTAACTGTTTGCGCCAAAGTACCACTTAGTACTTTAGAAGTCAATATAGTACCAGGAACCTCTATCAAGCCGGAAGTATTTTCTTCGCTCGATATGGAAGTTGCACTCAGTAAACCCGTAGATTTAATGCCTCGATACACTGAGAAAAATCTGGCTGGTGAAGAATTTATTGAATAATTGTAAATTGATTCAGATGCCACATCTACCAGATATTGAACATTTAAATTGTTCTGTAATACTGCAACATCAGTAATTGGTACCAATGTATTATTATTTGATAAGGTAAACTTCCGGGCATTATTTACAGCATTAAAGCTTGCAACCATATTCATGTTTCTAAGCTTTGTAGTGTCCAGGATACTACCGTTTATTTGCGGCTTTTTAAAATCCTTAATTACTGCAAGGGCATTACCTGGTAAATATGCTTCGTGATAATTTCTAATGATGGTCTCTAATTCTACTGGATCGGCTATATTGTTTTTATTGAAATCATACTTAAACGTGATTTTGCCTAAATTTTGACCATAAGTAATAGTTTTATTTTCAGGTGTAATCCTTAACGGCATTTTTGCAATTGTAACAGTGCCATCAGTAAACTTATAATTATAGTTTTTCTGGAATGCTACATCATCAGCATTATTCGGGTCAAAAATTCTGGTTACGTTAATAATATAGGTACCTACATCACTTATAGAGGTGGCAGCAGTTGTAACCGTCATACCGGCAAGTCCAATGTCCTGTAAGGTAAGCGTAGTATCCTGTAACAACTTGCCATTTACCCGGATAATTGTTTGTGGTGTTACAAGGGTTTCACCATATTTCTTGTTGATACTTACCGCATCAACTGTAACATAAGCACTAAAGAAATACTTACTATTAGAAAAGCCACCATCTTTACCGTTAGTTCCCGCTTTTGGTGCTGTATAAGCTTTGATTTCCGGATTTCCAATACAAGAATTGATGGTTACGGATACGGCACCCGAATTGATAAAAGTTGGAATAATAATGGTAGAATCGCCTGGCCCATTAATTAAATAAACCACGGTATTCCGGCTGAAATTTTCACCCGTAATTGTTATCGTAAACGGAACTCCGCTGCAGGGTTTTATTGAAGGAGGCACTATCACATCAATAAGCGTAGCAGTGGGTGCGGCAAATGTCCGCATCGCAGAATCAGCATCTACCAGTCCATAACCAGATATAAAATCAAATTTGGTGGCAGGAGAAAGATTACTGGCAGTTTCCATATCTACTGCTGTTAGCTGTAGTAAGGACCTTATTTGATCAGGCGTGGATAAAGAAACATCCTGATCGAGAAATTTTTTCTTCCCTTCCATAATTAAAGCAGCCACAGCTGCAGCATGTGGCGCAGCGGCGGAGGTACCAAAGAAATTTGAGTAACCATCCAACGCATTATTTGGATAATCCTGGCCCATTTTAACTGTAGTGTTCACCCCATCAGGCCCAACAATGTCGGGTTTATATCTTACAGTCCCTTCTGTCTTTGTTCCTCCAACAGAAGAGAAAGACTCGATAAGTGGTGTTGTGGTGAGATAAGGAGGCGCCTTGTCAAACCGGGAAGCACCCACGGCAATTGCCCCTACGGCATTTGCCTGGCCCACAATTGTGGAAGAACCTTCGTTGTATTCCAAAATTTGCACATCTCCACGATAAATAACATACTTAATTCGAGCCGGATTACCTGTTATTGTATTATTTACTATTAGGAAATCTGCATCAGTTGTAGTATTGATAGTGAATGGCAATATTTCGAGCGGATCTCCTTTTGTATTGTCCCTGTTAAAGCCCTTTAAACTTGTACCACTACCAGAGACTGATCTCCAATACATATCAAGATCAAATTGTGTTCCCTGTATTTCATTATTAGAGTAAATATTATCTACCCATTGTAATACGATGGTATAATTACCCGGAGCAAAGGTTATGTGTTGAAATATATCACCGCCCCCAAAATCATGCGCTTTTAACCCTGCAAACCCTGCCTGAGCAGCATCAATAGGAGCAAAGTCTTTTTCATAAGACTTATTTGCAAAATTGCCCGCTGAAGAAAAATAAGTTACACCCTGGGCCTTAACATCATCTACTGCCTTGGCCACTACACCATCCTTAAGAAATGGCTCAGTGAAGTAAGTGAGGTCATCTACAATTACTTTACAACCGGCAGCAGCTAGCTGTTTAATTCCTGTTGCAAAGTCACCCGCAGTGAAAAAACCTGTCCTAAAATAAAGTTGAGCACCGGGTGCCACATCATGCACTATTTGTGCCATCGC
>JBBQEA010000113.1:0-16195 GCA_038320245.1 Chitinophagales bacterium
CATGGGCACTCACTTCACCCTTTCACCCTACACCTTGCCCCTTTCAACCGTTCACCCGATCAACCTTTACTGCGGGTTGCAATATTACATCATCCATCCAATCTCTCCAAAATACGTTGTACATATTTTTTTTTGAAGTAGTATGCTTTTACTTTTAGCAGTGCATCATTGCTGGTACTTTCATTGTAACCTTCAATAATATCTTTTACTTCATCATACAAGTCTGTTTCAATGTCGTTAATGGCAGTCGCTGAATCAGCAGATAAATTCTCATTCAAATCCATCATATCCATCAGGAAATCCTGCGGTAGCTGATACTTCTCATCTGCTGCCAGCAAGCCTTTCAGCTCTAATACATATTTGATGGTTTCATCCCGGTTTTGCAGCAATTTTAATGCCTTGTTGATGGCAGATGATTTTTCCAAAGCGGTTGCCTGCCCTTCTTCATCGGCCTGGGTATAAAAATCAGGATGGTATGTTTTCTGGAGCTCAAAATATTTTTTTGCCAGTATACTTTTATCCACTTTCAGCGAGACAGGTATTTCAAACAATTCAAAATAATTCATGTGTATGGTATAAGGTTTTCAATTTTAGAATTGCAAATTAATGATAACTTGCGGCCTCAATAAAGATTGATGCTCAAAATAGCTTTAATAAGGGAAGAAAAAATTCCAGCAGATAATCGGGTAGCACTTACACCAGCTCAATGCAGGTGGCTGCATAAAAATTTCCCACAAATACAAGTGATTGTTCAGCATTCCGATATTCGTTGTTTTACAGATAAGGAATACGAAAGGGGTGGAGTAGAAGTGCGGGAGGACATCAGCGATTGTGATGTGATGCTGGGTATTAAAGAAGTACCCAAAGAGAAACTGGTACCCGAAAAAAAATATCTGTTTTTTTCTCACACAAAAAAGCTGCAGGCGCATAATCAACTACTGTTTAAAGAAATTCTTAAAAAGAATATTACCCTGATTGACTATGAGTGCCTGGTGCATGATGATGGTCAGCGGGTGTTGGGCTTTGGTTTTTTTGCAGGTATTGTAGGTGCCCACAATGGTATGATGGCGTATGGTAGCCGAACCGGTTTATTCCACCTTAGCAGTGTACATTCCAATAAGGATTACCGGCATTTAATTCATACTTATTTTGGTTTAAAAGTTCCCAATATTAAAATAGCCGTTACTGGCAGCGGAAGGGTAGCGCACGGTGTGCTGGAAGTAATGAACCTGATGGGCATCACCGAAGTAGAACCCGATGAATACCTGGAAAGAAAGTTTTCGTACCCGGTATATGTTCAATTAAAAGGGGCCGATTTGTATACACACAAAGAATTGAAGACTTACAAACGGGAGCATTTTCACCAGTTTCCGGAGCAATACCGAAGCAGGTTTTTGCCATACACAAAATGCACAGATGTTTTGATGAACGGAATTTACTGGACGGAAAATGTACCCAGGCTTTTTGAAATTAGTGATGTGGATGAAAGCTTTTCAATTCAAACAATTGCTGATATCACAGATGATGAACATGGCTCCATCCCCATCAACCTTGGTGATCAAACCATTGAAGATCCTGTATACGGGGTTGATAAAATTACCAAAGAAAAAACAGCGGCGAACCTGCACAGCAGCATCGATATTATGGCTGTTGGAAATCTGCCCAATGAACTGCCAAGAGATGCCAGTCAATACTTTGGTGAGCAGCTAATAAAATACGTGCTGGAAGATTTAGTTAAAGGCGAAAGTGATATGATAACAAGGGCAACGCTGGCTCATCAGGGAAAAATTACGGAACCCTATTATTACATGAAAGATTATGGCGGGGAATAAATTTTTTTACAGAAACATATAATAATCTTTCAATAACCCGGTAAATATTTCTGTATAATTATTTGCTTCATTTTTAATGATGATTTCTTCGCTGCTTACATTTTTCTGCTGCTTCGTAAATAGTAACATTGCCCGGAAATAATCATGCGTTGGCGTTTGTTTTACCAATACTTTTTTGGTAAGATACAAGCCAGTTTTTGCAGCTTCTTCTATAAAAAAATCCGCTCTGTGGTAGGGTAGTAATATTGCAAAATATCCCAACTGGTGCAGGGTTTTATCCACAACCTTCAATAGCTGTTGCAGTGTTAAAGTAGTATCATGCTTTGCGGCATTTTTATTAAGGTTGCTGCTTTTTAAATCGCCTTCAAAAAAGGGTGGATTGCTGATAATGTAATCGTATTTTTTATTGGTTTCAAACGTTGTGATGTCCGTATTTATTAAAGTCAACCTTTCACTCCAGGGAGATTGATCAAAGTTTTCCTTTGCCTGATCAAAAGCTGCTTTATCAATTTCTACAGCATCTATAAGGGCGGTTGTTTTTTGCGCAAGCAGTAAACTTAGTAATCCGGTACCTGTGCCAATATCAAGGCAATGACTGATTTGTTTATTTGCAGTAAGTTCATTTGCAACCCATACACCAAACAAACAGGCATCTGTACATACCTTCATGGCGCAGTGCGCTTGCTGAATGGTAAATTGTTTGAACTTAAAATAGGTATTGGCCATAATTAAAGCGTTACCACGCAGCCCTTGCTGAGGGAACTGTATTGAGTGCTACAAAATCCTGGTTCAAATATTTGTAATAAGCTGTGATGGCAATCATGGCTGCATTATCGGTGCAATATTCAAATGCAGGAATATAAGTTTTCCATCCTAGCGTTGCACCGGTTTCCCGTAATGCTGTACGCAACCCTTTATTGGCACTTACGCCACCCGCAATACAGATGTTTTTAATGCCGGTTTCTTTGGCTGCCTTCTTTAATTTATTCATTAAAATGCTTACAATTCTGCTTTGTATGGAAGCACAGATATCTGCCAGGTTTTCATCAATAAATAGTTGCCTTTCTAAATCAGTAGCAGTAAAAGATTCTTTAAAAACTGTGCTGGTGCCGGCATTTTTTAGAAAATATAAGATGGAAGTTTTTAAGCCACTAAAACTAAAATTATAGCCCGGTATCTGTGGCTCAGGAAACGCAAATCTTTTGGCATTACCGTTAGTGGCATTTTGATCAATTAATGGGCCACCGGGATAAGGCAGGCCAAGTAGTTTAGCGCTTTTATCAAACGCTTCGCCTGCTGCATCATCAATGGTTTCTCCAATTACTTTCATTTGTAACGGAGATTCACACAAAACAATCTGTGTATGACCACCGCTTACCGTTAAGCATAAAAAAGGAAAAGCTGGTTTATCAGCTGGTATTAAATTGGCCAATACATGTGCCTGCATGTGGTGCACTGCTATCAAAGGTTTATCCAACGCAAGCGCCATTGATTTGGCAAATTGTGCGCCTACTAACAAGGAGCCAATAAGGCCTGGCGCCTGGGTAAATGCAAAGGCATTGATATCATCTAATGAACAACCGGCTGTTTTAATAGCTTCATCAACAACTGGTACAATGTTTTGTAAATGTGCCCTGCTAGCTAGTTCTGGCACCACACCGCCATATTTTTCATGTACAGATTGAGTGGCAATACTATTGGACAAAATAATCCCGTTCCTACAAATGGATGCAGACGTTTCATCGCAGGAAGATTCAATAGCCAGAATAGTTACAGCGCTTTCATCGGCTGCCAGCAATGGTTGCTTAAAACTATTAATGGCACTATCAGCAAGTGAACTCTTATTTAATGTATCAGTCATAAACCTCAGCGAATTGAGCACAAAGAAAAGCAATTATGGATGTAATGCTGAAGTTCCCAATATTAGTGGCTTGTTATGTAGGTCTTCATCTAAACCTTCTAAACATCTAAACTTTCTAAACAGCTAAACTTGCAAACGCTCCTTGCATTACCTACTTGCTCCGTATAGCTACTACTGCATCCATTTTTGCTGCTCTCGAAGCCGGGAAAATTCCTGCCAAGACACCAACTACCAGGCAAATAATTACTGTACTAATCAGTAACGGAATGGAGATATAAACCGGGAATTTGAGCGGACCCGATAATATTAAGGTTAAGATATAAACAAAAAATAAACCGATGGCACCTCCCATTAAACAAAGGATAGATGCTTCCAACAAAAACTCAAACAAAATACTACTTCTCTTTGCACCTATTGCTTTTTTTAAACCAATAACGCTCGTTCTTTCTTTTACGGTTACAAACATAATATTGGCAATACCAAACATGCCTACTATCAAACTGATTACGCCAATTAATCCACCAACAACATTTACTGTGCTAAACAAACTTGTAATGGCTTTACTGAATGCTTCTACGCTGTTTAAAGAAAAGTTGTCTTCCTGTCTTGGGGCCAATCTTCTTATCTGTCGCATGATACCTTCTAACTCATCACTTAAAGCGGTAGTTGTAACATCTTTTTTACCCGTTGCAATCAATACCGGGTTGCTGTATTTTTCGGGTACAATTTGTTTGCATAATTTATAGGGGAGCATAATGCAGTTATCATAATCCCAGCCAATAAAATTTTTCCCCTCTTTTTTTATAACTCCAACAATAGTTACATGCTTTCCTTTTATTTCAAAATATTTACCTAGAGCTCTTTCAGCATTTCCATATAGTTTTTCTGCATTGTCAAAACCAATAAGACCAACAGTACTACCACTATTAAACTCTGATGAAGAAATATACCTGCCAGCTGCAAAAGATATCGGTTGAATGGTCATTTGCGATTCTACAATTCCATAGACTGAGGCATTTTGAATAACATCATCTTTATAGCCAATATTACCGTTTGAACGCATTAGAAATGAAATATCAGATGCCAGTCCCGACCGTTGTTTAATAAGATCCATTTCCTCATATTTCATAGTGGGCCTTGCCTGGTATTTCCAAAAGGGCTTGTCGGGGCCGCCACCGTATTCCCATTTATCAATATAGATGGTGTTGTTTCCCAGTGTTTGTACTTCGTTTTGGATATTTCGTTCCAGGCTATTAACGGTTGCCAGTACGCCTATTATGCAAAAGATGCCAAATGCCACACCGGTAAGGCTAAGGCCGGTTCTTAGTTTATTTACCCGCAGTTCCTGCCAGGTAAGCCTTAGAGAGTTGATTAATATATTGAGCGATTTCCGCATTATTCAAAAATACAGTAAGATTTTTACTGCTGCATTTAAAATGTATAAGTGGTTAAATTATAGGGTGGCTGCGTTTTTTTTAGTG
Source organism: Chitinophagales bacterium (assembly GCA_038320245.1). Taxonomy (GTDB): domain Bacteria; phylum Bacteroidota; class Bacteroidia; order Chitinophagales; family Chitinophagaceae; genus Ferruginibacter. The sequence continues at coordinate 5,175 of JBBQEA010000113.1, forward strand.
AACAAGTGATAAATGAGTGTATAAATTATTTATGAACCCGGCATCGGTTTTTCGTGCGATAGCTATCGGATTTTACTTCATTGGCGTGGCAGCCGATAGCTATCGGCCCTTCTATATTTTATCAATAAGGAGCAAAATGCCAAGTCGCTAATTTATTCCTTGTGTAATATAATCGCAAAGATATTATCCAAATTATTTTGTAGTAAAAGGTTGTTTTTCTTACAGGCGGTCACTCAATTAAAATAATGTGTCCGGGTGATATATGTGTTGTAAGAAAATTATCAGTTGAGAGAATTATGCAGAAATTAAATGACTGTTGCCTATAGGTATCGTAAGGGATTACGTCTTCTGTTAAGGATGTATTTTTTTACATTCATCCAAAAAGCAATAAAAAGATAGACTATAACAGGAGAACCCATTGTAAGAAAAGAAATGTAGATAAAATATTTACGGATGGTAGAGGATGCAATACCAATACGCTCGCCAATGGCAGTACAAACACCAAAAACATGCCATTCAATAAAGTGTTTAAAACTATTCACGCCGCTAATTTAGTTAATTATAAGGTTAGACCTTACAGAATATTTTACGATTTTTAAAAAATGATAAAAGCGTTTTTGTAATTTCGCTCACAACCAGTTTTTTTTAAACAAGGATATGTCAATAATGTTTAAAAATATTATTGAGCTCTTTTTTTAAGAAAAACGTGAAAACCAATTTCAAATTGCGCAATTGTATAACCAGCCTGCCGGCAGGCAGGTTTTCAAATTAACACTATGGCCTTCGACATTGACATGATTAAAAAAGTGTACGCCCATTTCGGCAGCCGCATTGAAGCTGCCCGTAAATCTGTTGGCAAACCACTTACGCTTACCGAAAAAATATTGTATGCCCACCTTTGGCAAGGAGATGCTACCAGCGCATTTGAAAGAGGAAAAACCTATGTAGATTTTGCGCCGGACCGTGTTGCCATGCAGGATGCTACGGCACAAATGGCGCTATTGCAATTTATGCAGAGTGGCAGAACCAAGGTGGCGGTTCCTTCCACCGTGCATTGCGATCATTTGATTGAAGCCAAGGTAAATAGTAAAACTGATCTTGACAGGGCTGTTCATGAAAGCAGTGAAGTGTATGATTTTTTAGCCAGTGTAAGTAATAAATATGGTATCGGATTCTGGAAACCAGGCGCAGGTATTATTCACCAGGTTGTATTAGAAAACTATGCATTCCCGGGTGGTATGATGATTGGTACAGATAGTCACACGGTGAATGCGGGTGGTCTTGGTATGATTGCAATTGGTGTAGGTGGTGCAGATGCATGCGATGTAATGGCAGGGCTTCCATGGGAGCTAAAAATGCCTAAATTGATTGGTATTAAGCTTACGGGAAAATTAAATGGTTGGACAGCTCCCAAAGATGTTATTTTAAAGGTGGCGGGTATACTAACTGTAAAAGGTGGTACCGGCGCTGTTGTTGAATATTTTGGTGAAGGCGCTACCAGTATGAGTTGTACCGGTAAGGGTACTATCTGTAACATGGGTGCTGAAATTGGAGCTACTACTTCTACATTCGGTTACGATGACAGTATGAGCCGCTACTTAAAATCCACCGGCCGGGAAGAAATTGCAGCAGCTGCAGATGCTATTGCAGCTCATTTAACGGGTGATGCAGAAGTGTATGCCAATCCGGAAGCGTATTTTGACCAGGTAATTGAAATTGATCTGAATGTATTGGAGCCACATTTAAATGGCCCTTTTACGCCAGATTTAGCCACACCAATTTCCCAAATGAAGGAAGCTGCTGCCAAAAATGGCTGGCCTACAAAAATTGAAGTAGGTTTAATTGGTAGCTGTACTAATTCCTCGTACGAAGATATCAGCCGTGCCGTAAGTCTGGCGCAGCAGGTAACAGATAAAGGCTTGAAACTTCAATCGGAATTTACCATTACACCCGGTAGCGAACAGGTGCGTTACACCATTGAAAGAGATGGTTTTTTAGGTGTTTTTGATAAAATTGGCGCTACCGTTTTTGCCAATGCCTGCGGACCATGTATAGGTATGTGGGCAAGGGTAGGGGCAGAAAAAGCAGAGAAGAATACAATCGTACATTCTTTCAATCGCAACTTCGCCAAACGTGCAGATGGTAATCCAAATACGTTTGCGTTTGTTGGTAGTCCGGAAATAGTTACCGCCCTGGCGATCGCAGGTAATTTAAATTTTAACCCCCTGACAGATTCTTTAATTAATGATAAAGGCGAAGCAGTAATGCTGGATGCGCCGACTGGCTATGAATTACCTCCCAAAGGTTTTGCTGTGGAAGATGCCGGTTATCAAAAACCTGCTGAGGATGGAAGTGCAGTACAGGTAGTGGTTTCTCCGGATAGTAAACGTTTACAGTTATTAGATCCATTTGCAGCCTGGGAAGGGGTGGATTTAAATGGATTGAAACTGCTAATTAAAGCAAAGGGAAAATGTACTACCGATCATATTAGTATGGCAGGACCATGGCTTAAGTTCCGTGGCCATTTGGATAATATCAGTAATAATATGCTGATTGGTGCGCTAAACTTTTTTAATGAAAAAACGGATAGCGTAAAAAATCAGTTATCAGGCGAATATGGTACTGTTCCTAATACCCAAAGAGCCTACAAAGCTGCCGGTATTGGTACCATTGTAGTAGGTGACGAAAATTACGGTGAAGGAAGCTCAAGGGAGCACGCAGCAATGGAACCAAGGCACTTGGGCGTAAGGGCTGTACTGGTAAAATCATTTGCCCGTATTCATGAAACCAATCTTAAAAAGCAAGGTATGCTGGGACTCACTTTTGCCAATAAGGAAGATTATGATAAGATATTGGAAGATGATACTATCGACATAGAAGGGTTGTTGGCATTTGCGCCCAATAAGCCTTTGCAAGTTGTATTAAACCATGCGGATGGCAGCAGCGAAACCATACAGGTAAACCATACTTACAATGAACAACAAATAGAATGGTTTAAAGCAGGGGGAGCGCTCAATATCATCAGGCGTGAATTTGCAGATGCTAATAAATAATAAAAGCTACTTACATCCCGGTTTATAACCGGGATTTTTTTTAAATAAAATAAATTAATGTTTAAACATTGAATGTCGTATATTTGTAAAAAAATAAAAAAGTATGGCAACAAAAAAATGGGTTGTGGACCCCACCCACAGTGAAGTTCAGTTTAAAGTAAAGCACCTGATGATTACGAATGTATCAGGTAGTTTTGGTCTTTTTACAGTGGATGCTGTAACAGAAGAAGAAGACTTCTCAAAAGCTACAGTGAGTTTTTCGGCTGCGGTTAATTCCATCAATACGGGTAACCAACAGCGGGATACTCATTTAAGAAGTGCAGATTTTTTTGATGAAACAAGTTATCCGCTCATCAAATTTGATGCAACTCGTTTTGTAAGTGTTGACAATGATGGTTCTTATGATTTGTATGGAAATCTTTCTATAAAAGGTACCAGCAAAGAAGTAAAGTTATCAGTAGAATTTGGGGGCGTTGTAAAAGATGCTTACGGAAATACTAAAGCTGGTTTTACAATTAATGGAAAGTTTAACCGTAAAGATTTTGGTCTAACCTGGAATGCAGTTACAGAAGCCGGTGGGGTAGTAGTGAGTGATGAGGTAAGAATTAACTGTGAAATACAATTAATAGAACAACAATAGTAAAGAGTTTGCCGATCTTGCCAAGAAAATTTCAAGACGTTTAATATTAAAAGTCTTGAAATTTTCTTGGCATTTTTATTTTGTGTAACAATAAATCGGCTTATCAAATAAATAAAAAGCGGAGACTGAATTTTCAGTACTCCGCTTTTTATATCAATTGTTTTAACGCTGTATTATCTTAAATCAACAATTTCCGCACCTGGAAACATTTTGGTATCCAGCACAAACTTTGAATCAGGAACCATGGTTGAAGTATTCATATTGCTCACTGAATACGTATATTTATTTCCCCCCTTTTCAAAAATCTTTGAACTACTGATAGTGGTAGACGCTTTGTCTATGTACAATAGGACTTTAAAGAAAGGTTTGCTTTTATCCGTTGGTGTTAATTCTATTTCCTGGTTTGTTTTACCATTAATTACTTTTTCACCATTCAATTTGTATAAAAAGTCTTTATCGTAAAAATTGGTAAATAATTTTTGAGGTGTTAAAGAATTGGCTGATGGGTCTATTTTGGTAATGGTAATTTCATTGGCCGACTTATCAAAAGTAGATATGTTGTTGCCATCACTAAAAATTTCCTGTCCTGTTACGCTAATGCGATACTTGCTGCCTTTCATGAATACAGTTCCTGTTTTATTGCCAAGTGCTTTACCTGAAGCGTTTTCTATTTTCAAGGAAAATTTTGCCTGAACTGATTTAAAACTTTTAAATTTTGAGCTAACTGCATCTAATATCTTCTTTGCTGCAGGGTCATTTGTTCCAAGGCTTTTTGACTGTGCAAACAAGGCTAAAGATGTAAATATTAAAAGGAACGTAGATGTAGTAAATTTTTTCATTGATATTAGTTGATATTTTTATTTAATTTTTTCTATTTCTAAAACGGCGCAAAGATAAGAGAATAGATGTGCTAAATACAAAGGGGTTTAACGCTGTAAATTAAAGAACTGTTAATATGAATGGCAAAAACAAAATTGATTGACGGAAATCATTGCAGCAAACAACTGTTTTGTACTTTGCATCTACTTCAACACTCACCATCATTATTCATATTTATAAAATATTACCAATCTTACAATGATGGAAAACAATACTATGCCCCAAAAATCCACTGAAGAGTACCCGGCATTTACCCGCTTTTTGTGGTGGCTTGCAACAGCCGAGAAAAAATTACTGGCTGGTACTGCTATTGATAGTAACCGCTACAGTATTGTGGGCATGACCGTACTTGCCACCTGGTGTTTTGCAACACTTGCCTGGACCTATTTTTTCAGCACGGTTACTGCTAATTCCTGGTGGGCAGTGCCGCTCGGAATTTTTATGGGATTTATTATTCTTACCATCGACAGGGCACTCATCAAAAGTATCAACAGGCGAATCAGCAACCAGTGGTTACCCGTTTTATTCAGGATAATACTGGCGGGTGTAATTGGGTTGTTTATGGCACAGCCAGCTTTACTTTATTTGTTTAAAAAAGAAATTCAGCAACAAATTGTTATTGATAATACCGGTCAACAAATTGCCAATAGTCACCAGGTTGATTCGCTGTATAGTAAACGAAAAAACGAACTAATCGCTCAAAAGACCGGTATCCAGCAGGAGATGACCAACCGGCTTGCTTTTGTAGATAAAGCTAGAGAAAATTTTTTGGCAGAATCTGATGGCAGTGGCGGTACTGGTAAGGTTGGTATTAAAGCGATAGCTCTTGCAAAAAGAAATGAGTACCAAAAATTGGATGCCGATTATCAGCAATTCGTTGCAAGCAATCAGCCAAAAATAGCAGCAATTGATGGGGAGTTAAAACTGGTAGAAGATGCCATCAAAAAAGATCAAACCACATTTAAGGAATATTATAACGAAGGTTTTTTAACCCAGGTAGAAGCATTGCAACACTTATTAAAAGACCATCCTGCATTGCAATACCGCTATTATCTACTGGTGGCTATTCTACTTTTAATTGAGCTGATGCCGATTACAGCCAAACTATTACTGCCCATCGGAACTTATGATGAAAAGCTGCAATTAAGGGAAGCTATGGAAAAAGAGATGGCCAGCAGTGAAATAGAAATAGAAAAGGAACTGGCAAAATTATACAGTGCCCTTGCATTGGAAAGCGATAAGGAAATAATTACTGCTTTTTTTGCCATGAGCAAAGAAGATCGGTTGGAAAAGATAAAAGCAATGGGCACCCAATGGAAGCAAAATGATAAGCAAAGTTTTGAAAAATTCTCCAAAAAAATGAAACAGGAAATTCTGTCTCATCCTATTGTATAAGTATATTCACAAAAAAAGGCTGCTAAACTTAGCAGCCATTTTTTTTAAATAGCTATAATTTTTATATCATTTCACTTTGTAACAAAGGATTTGACACCAGATTTTTTCTGTCAGCAAATTCTTTAGCTGCCTTAATAAAAGCTACAAAAATTGGTTGCGGATTTTCAACCGTACTTTTTAATTCCGGGTGAAACTGAACGCCAATAAAGAAAGGATGGTTTGTTAATTCTATTATTTCAACTAATCCAATACCTGGATTTTTACCACTTGCAATCATACCGGCTTCCTCAAATTGCTGCAGGTATTTGTTGTTAAACTCCCAGCGGTGACGATGCCGTTCGTTGATAGTTGGTTTGCCATAAATTTCGTAAGCAAGCGTACCGGGCTTAATTTCACAGGGATAACTTCCCAGCCGCATAGTACCACCTTTTGCGGTTACTTTCTTTTGCTCCTCCATCAAATCTATCACCGGATTGTTGGTAGTAACATCCATTTCTGTTGAGTGTGCATCTTTAAGGCCCAATACATTTCTTGCAAATTCAATGGCTGCCATTTGCATCCCTAAACAAATTCCAAAAAATGGCAATTGTTTTTCTCTTGCAAATTTTACTGCAATAATTTTGCCCTCTACACCACGTAAACCAAATCCAGGTGCAACCAGCAATCCATCAAGGTTTCCTAATTTTTCATTTACATTATCTTCCGTAATAAACTCACTGTGCACATTTACAATCTGCACCTTACATTCATTGATAGCTGCAGCATGTACAAATGATTCCAGGATTGATTTATATGCATCCTGCAATTCAATGTATTTGCCAATAAGCCCGATACTTATTTTTGAAGTAGGGTTTTTTAATTTATCCAAAAATCCTTTCCATTTGTTAAGTTGCGGAGCAGAGTAGCCATTGATGTGTAATTTTTTAAGTACAATTACATCAAGTCCTTCCTGCAGCATTTTCAGCGGTACTTCGTAGATAGAATTGGCATCGATTGCTTCTATTACTGCTTCTGTTTTTACGTTGCAAAACAAGGCAATCTTTTTTCTCAATTCCATGTTTAGCGAATGCTCGGTTCTGCATACAATAATATCAGGATGCAGTCCATTTTCGCTCATAAGTTTTACACTATGCTGGGTTGGCTTTGTTTTAAGCTCTTTTGCAGCCTTCAGGTAAGGTATAAGGGTTAAATGCACTACCAGACAGTCTTCCTCTTCCATTTCCCATTGCAGTTGGCGCACAGCTTCTACAAACGGAAGGCTTTCAATATCGCCAATGGTGCCGCCAATTTCTGTAATCACAATATCGTATGTGCCACTTTGGCCAAGCAACAGCATCCGCCTTTTTATTTCATCTGTAATGTGAGGTACCACCTGTACTGTTTTGCCAAGGTATGCACCCTCTCTTTCTTTGTTGATAACAGTTTGGTAAATCCGTCCTGTTGTTACATTATTTGCTTGTGATGTATGGATATTTAGAAAACGTTCGTAATGCCCAAGATCAAGGTCAGTTTCAGCTCCATCTTCAGTAACATAGCATTCTCCATGTTCATAGGGATTAAGCGTACCCGGATCAACATTGATGTAAGGGTCAAATTTTTGAATAGTTACTTTAAGCCCCCTTGATTGCAACAATTTAGCAAGTGATGCGGCAATGATGCCTTTTCCCAGGGAGGAAGTAACACCACCTGTCACGAATATATACTTTGTCATAGCCTGTTTTTGATCAAGGTTAATGGTTTGTTTATGGTAAAAACAATAAAAATCATGTATTTGAAAAAGATGTATTAAAGACAACTGTTTTCAAAATCTATTTAAAAAAAACAAAAAAATCAATGATAATTTTCCTTACAAAAATGACCTACACAATAAAAGGGAAATCCCCGAGGTCATGCAAACTTACAGCTAATATTTGGGAGCATAAAAATTTACAAAATAAAATGCCGTATTTTTTTTTACAGCTTACCTAGGCGTTGGTTATTTTAAAAAGAAAGAGTTTAAATGGGTGGCTTAAAGGAATTAGATAGCTGTGTAATTTGTGTTTGAAATAAAGAATAAGCTTTACAGCATTACTTTTGTTTAACAAGCAGTTACTACGTAATTTCGAGGCTCATCAGATTTTATTCAGCCAATCTAATAATACATTAATTTATATGGAAAACCTAAAAAGCAAGTTTAAAATTAAGGCAGATGAGGTAGGCAATGAAATAAAAGAATTGCTGAAAGAGCATGGAAATAAAACGATAGGAGAAGTTACACTAAGCCAGATTTATCAGGGTATGAGAGGGATTACCGGCCTTGTTTCAGAAACGTCCCTTTTGGATGCACAGGATGGCATTAAGTTTCGTGGCTACTCGATACCTGAATTAAAAGAAAAGTTACCAAAAGCTCCAGGTGGTTCTGAGCCATTGCCGGAAGGACTTTTTTACCTGATGCTGATGGGCAAATTACCAGAAGAGGCAGATGTTGCACATATTACGTCCGTTTTACAAAGAAGGAGCCATGTACCCAATCATGTATTTGCAACCATCGAAGCATTGCCCATTAATACGCACCCAATGACGCAGTTTGTTGTTGCTATTATGGCGCTACAAACCGAAAGCAGCTTTGCATCTAGATATTCCGACGGTATGAGCAAAAAGGATTATTGGGATGCTACTTTTGACGATACAATGGATTTGATTGCTCGTTTACCAAGGGTAGCTGCTTATATATACAGGCGTAAATATAAATCCGGGAAACATATACAACCAAATGGCTTATTAGATTGGAGTGGCAATTTTGCACATATGATGGGCTTTGATGGCGAGGAGTTTAAAGAATTGATGCGTTTGTACATGACGATACATGCTGATCACGAAGGAGGCAATGTATCTGCTCATACAACCCATTTGGTAGGTTCCGCTCTTAGTGATCCCTATTTATCTTTTGCAGCGGGTATGAATGGACTTGCCGGTCCACTCCATGGACTTGCTAACCAGGAGGTGATTAAATGGATTTATGAAATGAGGGAACAACTAGGTGTTGAGGAACCTTCCAAAGCACAGATAGAAGAATATGTAAAGAAAACATTGAGTGAAGGGAAAGTAGTGCCGGGTTACGGGCATGCCGTTTTACGCAAAACAGATCCCCGGTTTACTGCACAAATGGAATTTGGTAAAAAGCATTTGCCAGACGATCCGCTGGTAAAAACTGTTTGGAATATTTACGAAGCAGTACCTCCTATATTACAATCTATGGGGAAAATTAAAAATCCGTGGCCAAATATTGATGCTCATAGCGGTGCTCTGCTGGTGCATTATGGCATGGTGGAATATGAATTTTATACTGTATTATTTGGTGTTTCCAGAGCCTTGGGTGTTTTGGCAAGTCTTTGCTGGGATCGGGCGCTTAACTTCCCGCTTGAAAGACCTAAATCTGTAACCACTGCGCTGGTTAAACGCTGGCTGGCTGGTACCGATGAAATATGGGGAGATTAATCAATACGATAATATTATATAGAAAGCCCCGAAATTATTTTCGGGGTTTTTAATCACTTTGCCCATCTAAAAAAAATGAAGTGTATAAAAAACTTTTACTTGTAGTGATTGTCATTTTGCTTACAGCAGGAGTATTTGCTCAATCCAAAAAAACAATACAGGCCCCGGTACCTAAGTCGAATTCTCACCTGAAAGTTTTTAACCTGGCAATAGCTAGCGGCGATGCCAATACTGCTATTACTGCCTTGAACTATTTTATTACAGAGCAGGGCATCAATTCGGCTTATGCAGATACACTGGCCATGCTTTACATGCAGCAGGGTGCTTTTTCTCAATCCTATTATTGGGCTAACAAACGGCTGGAAGCAACTCCTGATAACAATACCTTGCTTGAATTAAAAGGTATCAGTCTTGATAAATTACAACAGCCCAAAGAAGCCATAGATATTTTTGAGAAGTTATTTGCGAAAACGCAAAGCCCCTATCATGCCTATAAATTAATGGAATTGCAATATGGAATAAAAAGGCTTTCAGAATGCCTTGCAACGGCGGTGGCAGCAGAAAAACTTGCTTTTAAACCAGAGTACTTAATGACCTATAATATAGGGCAGCAAACAGGAAGAACCTATTTACAAGCGGGTGTTTTTAATATACATGCCCTTGCTTTATATGATCTGGATAAAAAAGCAGAAGCAAGGGTTTATTTTGAAAAAGCATTGGCATTGGATTCTACATTTGCATTGGCAAAGCAAAATTTAGAGGCGATGAGTGCAGCAGAAAATAGTGGTACTAAAAATGGTGTAAAAGGAAGTAGTATGCCGCAGGCTTCCCCTGCCAACAAACAATAGTAAAATTGATTTTGATTAAAAATGGATTGCTACTATATTTGCAATCCATTTTACATGGGGAATTAGCTCATCTGGTAGAGCGCTAGCATGGCATGTTAGAGGTGACCGGTTCGATCCCGGTATTCTCCACCAAAGCGGGAACATACTATATGCAGTATTGTTCCCGTTTTTATTTTCGGCCAAAAAGGATTTTTGGCTTTGCAAGTAGGAATAATGTAAACTTTAATTTTAGTTTTTTTAATGCCTAGTTTTCAAAACTACATCAGTTTACTTTGAGCTACATTAAATTTCCCAGAACGCATTTACGGAGAGATTTAAATCTAAGGTGAGCAATAGTATAATCCATAACATGAGAATTGGGCTGTAGCTTTACAAAGTCATAAGGTTTAAACATGCCTCTTATCTCCGCAGAACAAATGCTGGTTTTCCAAACGCTTTTTACGGGAAGGGATGACGTATTTGCCACACGTTGGGAGAAAGAAGGCAAAAGCGGGTATGTGCCAGCCTATGATCTTAATTGGGAAGAATTTTCGAGACATAAAATAAACGGGGGTACTTTAAAAGACTTTCCAAACAAACAGTTTTCCAAACTCACAGATCAACGAATGAGCAATCATTTAACTGGAAAAGAAATTATTGGCCTTTACCCATTATTGGCGGATAATTCTTCCTGGTTTATTGTTGCTGATTTTGATGAAAACCTGGCAAGCAAAAAAAACTGGATGGAGG
>JBBQEA010000114.1:0-16185 GCA_038320245.1 Chitinophagales bacterium
AGGAGTAGCGGTTTTAATACATCTTTTAAATCCAGAAGTAGTTATTTTAAGTGGTAGAGGATCCAGAGCTGGGAAAATTTTAAAGGCTCCCATTCAGCAGGCTTTAAATGAGCACAGTATACCAATTTTAGCGCAAAATACCACTATTGAAGCATCAGCCATAGGATACGAGGCCGAGTTGATAGGAGCTGCTGCGTTGGTGATGGAAAATTTAGAAAACATTCAGTTAGATAGGAAACAACTTATTCCGGCAATTGCCCGTGTTCGCAAGTTGGTTGTTTAGCAATATTTAATTGATAAAAAATAAATTAAAACCCATTTCAATTACAAATGAGTTTTACTAAATAAAAAAAATTTATTTCACCTGTTAACAATAGTTTTTTGTAAATCCTATTCGTGTTTTCAATGTGAAGTTTATAATCCCCTCTATCGAAAATTGAAACCAATTGAATGTTTCGGGAAGAACCTTAGAACAACCATTTATTTACCAAAAAAAAATGCTTATGAACAAAATTGTCTTGCTTTTGTGTAGTCTATTATTAGGCTCCATTTCATTTGCTCAAACAAAACAAATTACAGGTGTTTTAGTTGATGCAACCAGTAACCAACCCATTCCTGCTGCCACTATTAAAGTAAAAGGCAAATCCACGAGTACAGTTACCAATGCTGAAGGTCGCTTCACCATAACCGTACCTGTTGGAAACACTACATTGGAGATTTCATCTGTTGGATTTGACTCTAAATCTATCGATGTTGGAGCTAATGAAAACAATCTGTCTGTTTCTATTGAAAAGAACATGAAGGATTTAAACGAAGTGACAGTAACAGCTCTCGGCATTAAAAGAGAGAAAAAATCACTTGGCTATGCTGTGCAGGAAGTAGGCGGTAAAAACCTTACTGAAGCCAGGGAGAATAACCTGGTGAACAGTTTGTCAGGCCGTGTGGCCGGGCTACAGTTGTACAAAACTGGTAATGGACCTACAGGATCCACAAAGATTGTAATTAGGGGAAACAATTCGCTTGGTGGAAATAACCAGCCGTTGATAGTGGTAGATGGTATCCCGATGGATAATTATCAAACAGCTAATAACACAAGTGAATATGGTTCTTTTGATGGTGGTAATGGAATTAGTGATATTAATCCGGATGATGTAGAAACATTAACTGTATTAAAAGGCCCTGCCGCTGCTGCGCTTTATGGAACTCGTGGTGGTAACGGTGTTATTTTGGTAACCACAAAAAAGGGTGCTTCAAGAAAAGGATTGGGTTTTAAATTTAATAGCAATTATGCTGTTGACAATCCGCTGTTATATCTTGATTTACAAAACGAATATGGACAAGGGAATGATGGAGTATATGATGTTAAAAGTCAGTCTAGCTGGGGCCCGAAAATTACCGGTCAAACAATAACTGATTGGAGAGGAAAAAGTGTTCCAATGTCTGCAGATCCAAATGATTTGAAAAACTTTTTACAAACAGGAAAAACGTGGACTAATTCACTGGATATTTCCGGTGGAAGTGATAAAACAACTTTCCGTTTAGGGTATACCAATTTAAATAACAAAGGTTTGCTGCCCAATACCGAACTAAAAAGAGATCTCATTACCTTAAGGGTTAATTCTGAACTTACCAGCAAACTTTCAGCAGATGCTAAAGTGAGCTATGCCAATCAAAGAACTATAAACAGACCACAATTATCAGGAAGTCCTAGTAATGTTTTTTCACAATATTCTACTTTGCCACGTACTGTACACATGGCCGATATGGATCCATGGAAAGATGTTTATGGGCATCAGATTTTATGGTTACCTCAAGCATTTAGTACGTTAAGAAATCCATATTGGCTATTAAATGAAGACTTTAATAACGACCAAAGCGATCGTTTTTTAACAATGATTGCACTTGATTATAAATTCAACAGTTGGTTAAAATTAAAGGTTCGTCATGGTATGGATATGCGTAATGCAACTGCAGAATCCGGAAGTGCTTATGGTATTTATAACAATGATCCAGGAAGTCCTTCTTATAATTTTCAATCAGGTTATGGTACAAACAAGTCCAGAACGGTAGAAACCAATGCTGATTTCCTGTTATCTGCTAATAAAAGGTTTAAAGATTTTGGAGTAAGCTTAAGTGTAGGCGGTAATCAACAACGATATCAGTATAGTATCGCTGGAGGAAATACAGGTAATCTGGATATCCCAAATGTTTATACGTTAGCATCCGGAGCAAATCCAAGACCCTATAGCCAAAAAGTTGAATCTAGGTTAAATTCATTGTATAGCTTTGTAAATTTATCTTATAAGGAATATTTATTTGTTGATGTTACCTACAGAAATGACTGGTCATCTACACTTTCTGCAGCAAACAGAAGTTTTAACTATCCATCATTTAGTGGTTCGTTGGTTGTAAGTGAAATGTTGAAAAAATCATTTAATACCAGTTTGCCTTCATTTATTTCATTCCTTAAATTGAGAGGTGGTTATGCTCAGGCAGGTAACACAATTTCTCCTTACAGTTTAAATCCTTCCTATGGTATCTCAAGGGGCTTTTTCAATGCAATAATTACATCCCCGCCATCTACACTTGTAAATCCTGATATCCTTCCGGAAATAGTTAAGTCGCAGGAATACGGTGTTGATCTGAGGTTTATTAACAACAGGTTTGGCATAGATTTTACATTTTACAAAAAGAATGCGTACAACCAGATTCTTTACTTGCCAGTTCCTCCGGCAACAGGTTTTTCAAGAAAGGTTGTTAACGCAGGAAATGTAGAAAATAAGGGATATGAATTTGTAATTAATGCTGGTATTATCAGGTCAACAGCGGGTGTTAATTGGGATATGTTGATTAACTATAATCAAAATACCAACAAAGTAATTAAGCTCCATCCCGAAACAAAAGTTTATTTATTACAGAGTGATGAACAATCGAGAGCTGTAAGAATTACTGCTAACGAAGGAGAGGAATATGGTAATATTTATGGACGTGATTTTTCCCGTAATAGCGCAGGTCAAATAATTGTTGAAGCAGATGGTACTCCAAAAAAATCTGAAGATAAAAATATATTGATAGGAAATTATCAGCCGAAATACACAATGGGAATTTCCAATACATTAACTTACAAAGGGTTTTCATTCAGCTTTTTAATTGATATCCGCAGTGGTGGCCAGTTTTACAGCCAAACCCAAGCTTATACTCATGCAAATGGTAACTCCGCTGGCACGCTTAATAATAGAGAAGGTGGTTTAATTGTTGATGGTGTATTAGCTGACGGCAGTAAAAATGGAAAAGCTATTAATGCTCAGCAATATTGGTCAAAAGTTTCAGGAGCTGAACCGGTAGCATCATTATTTATTTATGATGCCAGTAATACCCGCTTAAGGGAGGTAACTTTAGGTTATAGTATTCCAAATAAGTTGTTGGGGAAATTGCCGGTTCACAATGTAACTATGAGCCTGGTAGCACGTAATCTTTGGTTGATAAAAAGTTATATACCTGGTATTGATCCTGAATCTTCTTTCTCTACAACCAACTCTCAGGGAGTAGAAAATGGAGCTTATCCTTCAACAAGAACAATTGGATTCAACCTTAAATTAGAATTTTAATAATTAAACCATTTAAAATAAAATTATGAAACATATATTTTTGAAATCAAAATGGTATCTGTGTTTTGGCAGTATAATTTCTTGTATATTTTTATACAGTTGTACTAAGGATTTTAATAAAGTAAATACAGATCCAAATACCTTTCCCGGTGATGTGGTTGACCCAAGTTTTCTTTTGCCAGGAGTATATAAGTCATCAACACTCGATCCGGGAATGCATGAAAGGATGACGCAGTTAACCAATGATATTTTTGCACAATATTACGGCAATGAAGGGTTTAGTACTCAAACGGGAAAAACAAATGACGAATGGGTATCATCTTATTACAGAGATTATCACAGCAGGTTTGTTGCCTCATTAAACTTAGCAATACGCCTGGGAAAAGAAAAACCCTATGCCACCAATGACCTTCAAATTGCAAGAATCTGGCGTTGCTGGGTTTATGCCAGAGCCACAGATATTTGGGGCGATATTCCTTATTTTAAAGCTGCAAATGGTACAGGCGAAAATGCACCTTACGATAAGCAGGAACTTATTTATAAGGACATGCTGAAAGAATTAAAAGAAGCCGCAGCAGAATTATCTTCAGCTAATCCAAAGCAAAAACCAGGACAGGATTATGTGTACAATGATGATATTGCCAAATGGAAAAAGTTTGCCAATTCGCTTCGTTTAAGGCTTGCCATGCGTTGTTCAAAAGCAGATGCAGGACTGTCTAAGCAAAATGCAGAAGAGGCTATTGCCGGCGGTGTATTTACAAGTGAGGATGACAACTGTCTGATGATTAGTAATGATCAGGATTTTGGCTGGGGTAACAGTTACCAATATCAATAGTATTATGGGTGGGGTTCATTAGCAATGACCCGTTCAATGGAAAATTTATTGACTGGTTTGGGCGGACAACCTTTTGCAAATGCACCTGCAGGTGCAAGAGTGGATGATCCGGGTATCGTTTTACCAGGATCTGATGAAAATCCGCTCGATCCAAATGCCAACAAGTTTAAGTTGGGAATACCATCTAAAGTTGATCCACGTGGTCCTATTTACTTTGAACCTTCTTCCGATGCATCAGGAGCCAATTCTGCAGCAGTTATTAATGGCGCAACTATCGATGCAAGGAATCGCTGGCATGGCACACCCGCCGGTCTTTCGTCAACTGCCAGAGGCAAGAGCCAGTTTTCAATTTCCAACCAGGCCAGGCTGGGTAGAAGTTTCTTAAAAGGAACAAGGCCTTATGAAATAATGACTTATCACGAAGTGTGTTTCCTTGCTGCCGAAGCAGCTGAAAGAGGTTATACCGCAGGTGGTACAGCTAAGGAATGGTATGAAAAAGGTATTACAGCATCTATGAAATGGAACAACATTCCGGATGCTACTATTGCAGCCTATATTGCTTCCAGCTCGGAAAATACGTATGGTACAACAGTAAAGTGGGGCTTTAATTCCGGTAAAACATTTAATAGCCAGGCAGTGGATGATCCAATTGGTAAGATCATCACACAAAAATATATTGCTATTTTCCCGGATGGCGGCTGGGAAGCATGGGCAGATCACAGGAGGTTGCACTTGCCTGTGTTAATACCTTTTGCTGCTCCGGATGCATCAGCAGTAACTGCTACAAACGGTGGCCCGGGTAATTTTGTGAAAAGGATTACATGGCCTTCAAGCGAAGCATTAAATAATAAAGAATTCTACAACCAGGCTGTAAGTCAGCAAGGTGCTGACGTGGAAACTACGCCAGTTTGGTGGGATAAATAAAAATGAATGAATTGATTAATAGAAAAGGAATAGAGTTGAAATTCTATTCCTTTTTTATTAATTTAAAACCTATTTTGCTAAAAATAAATATCATGTTAAAACCACTGTTGAATGGATTAGTAATACTGTTTTCAGCATATTTATTTATGGGTTGTAAAAACAAAAATGGCAATACTGTTTTTACTTTACTCGATAGTAAAAAAACAGGTATAAATTTTAAAAATCTTAGTGTTGAGAATGAACAGATAAATATTCTTACATATGAATACTTGTACAATGGTGGTGGCGTGTCTGTAGGAGACATCAACAATGATGGGCTAAAGGACATTTATTTTACATCAAACAATCAGGAAAATAAATTATACCTCAACAAGGGTAATATGAAATTTGAAGATATCACTGCTAAAGCAGGTGCAGGATGTAAAGAAGGATGGAAAACCGGTACCTCAATGGTTGATATTAACGGTGATGGTTTTTTAGATATTTATGTTTGTAAATCTGCTGATGGAAACCCTGACCATAGAAGAAATATTTTATTGATTAATAATGGAAATTTAACTTTTACAGATAAAGCAAAAGAATATGGTGTAGACGATTTTGGCTATTCAACTCAGGCTACTTTTTTTGATTACGACAATGATGGTGATTTGGATATGTTTCTGCTTAATCATTCATTAATTGATGTGTCCAATTCCATCGGCATAAATCCAATATTACGAAATGCAAGGGATCCAAGCTACAGTGATAAATTGTTCCGAAATGATAATGGTAAATTTAAAGATGTAAGTGAACAAGCCGGTATCGTTGGCGGCATGGCCAATTACGGTTTGGGTGTGGTGGCTACAGATATAAATAACGATGGCTGGCAGGATATTTATGTTACCAACGATTATGCTGAGAATGATCACATATATATCAATAATAAAAAAGGTGGATTTGTTGATTCTGTTAATACCATACTGGATCATATGTCTAACTTTTCAATGGGGGTTGATGTTGCAGATTTTAATAATGATGGGTTACCAGATATCTGTACACTCGATATGTTGCCGGAAGATAATTACAGACAAAAATTATTGTATGGCCCCAATGAGTATGATAAGTTCAACATGTTTGTAAAATCGGGATTGCATTACCAGTACATGCGCAACATGCTGCAATTGAATAATGGCGATGGTACCTATAGTGAGATAGGGCAATTGGCAGGTGTGTCAAATACAGACTGGAGCTGGGCTCCGCTTATTGCAGATTTTGATAATGATGGCAACCCTGATTTATTTGTAAGTAACGGATACAAAAGGGATTTTACCAATATGGATTTTTTGAAATATCGGGCCGATATGAAGATGCAGGGAAATCAAAAGGGCGGCCAGAAAATTCCGATGAGTGAGGTTATTAAAAATATGCCCTCTAATAAATTTCATAATTATTTTTTCAAAAACAACGGCAATCTTACTTTCCAGGACGTATCAAAGGAATGGGGTTTTGATAATCCCGTTTTAAATAATGGAGCCGCTTATGCAGACCTGGATAATGATGGCGACCTTGATCTTATCACTAATAATATCGACCAGGAAGCTTTCGTTTATCAAAACAATTCTAATGAACAATTTAAAAACAATTATATCTCTTTTCACCTGAAAGGAGAGGGGCAAAACCGTTTCGGTATTGGAGCAAAAATGAAAGTTTTTTTTAACGGCAAAATTGCATTTAAAGAGGCCAATCCAACCCGGGGGTTTCAGTCGTCTGTAGATGTTGACTTATTAATTGGATTAGGACAAGACAGCATTGCAGATGCTGTACAAATAATATGGCCTTCCGGAAAAACTCAAATTCTTAAATCGGTAAAGGCAAACCAGTTTTTGGTTGTAGAAGAAAAGAATGCAACAGAAAATTACAATTATAACCATTTTTCTCCAGCTAAATATTTTGATGCAGATTCAGTACAGGCGGTTTCTTTCCGGCATAAAGAAGATGACTTTATCGATTTTGGTGTTCAGTCATTTTTGCCGGGATTGCTTTCAACGCAGGGACCGCATATCGCAAAATCAGATGTAAACAACGATGGGCTCCAGGATATTTTTGTTTGTGGTGCCAGCGGCCAGTCGGGCGCTTTATTTATACAAGATAAAGCAGGTAATTTTATAAGTTCTTCTAAGCAGACATTCCTAAAAGATTCGCTTCCGGAAGATACAGATGCAAGTTTCTTTGATGCTGATGGAGATGGCGATAATGATTTATTTGTAGTATCGGGTGGCAATGTTTTTAAAGAGGGCAGCCCCGAATTAAAATGTCGTTTGTACTTAAATAATGGCAAAGGAGATTTTACATTAAAACCCAACGCCGTACCAAATGTCTTTGTAAATGCGTCCTGTGTACGGCCGGCAGATGTGGATGGCGATGGTGATATGGATGTAATGGTGGGGGCAAGGGTTGTTCCTGGAAAGTACCCTGAAACACCTGTTAGTTATTTGCTGATCAATGATGGCAAAGGGAATTTCTCTGATAAAACATCGATCCTTGCTGCCGGATTGCAAAACGTAGGAATGGTAACAGATGCGGTATGGGCAGATCTGAATAATGATAAACAACCCGATTTAATAATTGTAGGAGAGTGGATGCCCATCAAAGTATTTATTAATCAAAAAGGTACACTCATTCCTCAATCTGGAAATTATTTCGGTACAGCAAATAATGGTTGGTGGAACAGGATTTATGCGGCAGATTTTGATAAAGACGGTGACCTCGATTTTATTGTAGGCAACCGTGGTTTAAATACACAGTTAAAAGTTTCACAGGAGCAACCCTGTACTATGGTTTACAAAGATTTTGACAATAATGGTTCTGTTGATGGCATCATGAGCTATTTTATCAAGGGCAAAAGTTATCCGGCATTAAGCAGGGATGAAATGCTGGAGCAGTTACCTGTGTTAAGAAAAAAGTTTAATGACTACGCCTCTTATGCTAATGCCGGCATCAATGATTTATTCACAGAAAATGAATTGTCAACTGCAAAAAAATTAGTGGCAGATAATATGGCTACCAGCTATATTGAAAATAAGGGTAATGGAAAATTTGAAATCAAACAATTACCTGTACAAGCCCAATTTTCGCCGGTGTACGCTATCAATTCATTGGATGTAAATAACGATGGTAACCTTGATGTCCTGTTGGCAGGAAATTTTGAGAAAACTAGAGTCTCCATTGGTAAAATGGATGCTAACCATGGTATGTTATTCCTGGGAGATGGTAAAGGTAATTTTAAATATGTAGCACAAACCGAATCAGGTTTTTCTGTAAAGGGGGATGTTAGGGATATAACTGTAATAAGCGTAAAAGAAAAAACAAAAGTTCTTTTTTCAATCAGTGATAAACCAGTTGTTAGTTATAGTTTGAAAAAGAACTGATTCTTTTTTTGGTTGTAGGTTTATAAAATATTTATTCAAATACATACATAAAATGAGTCTGATTAAAATAATGAATAACAAGCTACTCAGCAAAAGTTTGTTCATACTATTTGTTATAGTTGAGCTACTTGTTCATCCTATTATTTGTGAAGCTCAAACGTTAATCAAATATGTAGACCCCTTCATCGGCACCGGTGCACATGGTCACACCTATCCGGGTGCAACAGTTCCTTTTGGCATGGTACAGTTAAGTCCCGATAATGGCACACAGGGCTGGGATTGGTGTAGCGGTTATCATTACACAGATTCGATGATTGCTGGTTTTAGTCATACCCATTTAAGTGGTACAGGCATTGGTGATTTGTGCGATATATCTGTAATGCCTGCCAATGGTTTGGTAGCTGATTCTTTTAGTTTATACCGGGAAAAATTTTCTCATGCCAATGAAAAAGCATCGCCTGGTTTTTATGCTGTAACACTCAACAACGGTATTAAAGCTGCTTTTACAACTACAGAAAGATGCGGCCTTCATCAATACACATTTCCCAAAGGAGCTGATCCGGTTATCCGATTCAATCTTGGCTTTGCAATAAATTGGGACAGTCCGATAGAAACTTTTATCGAAAAACTAAATGACTCTACCATTGTAGGTTACCGTTATTCCAAAGGATGGGCCGATATGCAGCGGGTATATTTTGCTGCCCGTACTTCCGTTCCATTTACAAAAATTTTCCTTGCAAATGGAAAAGAAAGTGTAAAAGGGAACAGTGCAAAAGGAAATTTGATAAAAGGACAATTGTTATTTAAAAATATGCAGGGAAAAACCATCTTAATGAAAGTAGCACTCTCATCTGTTAGCACAGATAAAGCGTTACTTGCTTTGGGTGAAATAAACGGATGGAACTTTACTACTGTTAAAAAAGCAGCCGAAGCTAAATGGGAAAAAGAGCTGCAAAAGATAACTATTAAGACTCCTGATGAAGAATCAAAAAAGATATTTTATACAGCTCTTTATCATACTTGTGTAGCACCTGTATTGTATTCGGATGCAGATGGTACTTACCAGAATTCAAAAGGGCAGGTTAAGAAGATGCCCACCGGGCAACGCTTTACAGTGTTCTCTTTGTGGGATACTTTTAGAGCGCTCAATCCTTTATTCACCATTACACAACCCGGCCATGTTACAGAATTCATCAACACCATGCTGGCCTTTTATGAAGAAAATGGTTTGCTGCCGGTTTGGGATTTAAGTAGCTGTGAAACCAATTGCATGACGGGTTATCACGCCATTCCGGTGCTGGCTGATGCCATCTTAAAAAACACAAAAGGAATTGATGTTGAAAAGGCATTTACGGCCATGAAAAAAAGCGCCATGCAAAATATTCGTGGCACCGATTTATACCGCCAGTATGGTTATATACCGCAGGATAAATACGGAAGCAGTGTTACCGTTACCATTGAATATGCATACGATGATTGGTGCATTGCGCAGGTTGCACAAAAGCTGGGCAAAATGGATGACTATGCAATTTTTATGAAACGCTCTGCCTCCTGGAAAAATTTATTCGATCCTGCCACCGGTTTTATCAGGGCAAAAAATAGTGATGGTAAATGGGTAAATCCTTTTGACCCATATTTATCGGAACATGATGAGCACAAGGCGATGTACACCGAAGGCAACGCCTGGCAACATTCATTTTTTGTACCACAAAACGTTAGAGGTCTTGCAATGGCTCATGGCTCCAATGATTTGTTTATTAAAAAACTAGACTCATTGTTTAGTGTTAGTTCCGAATTAAATGGTGGCAACACTTCACCGGATGTGAGCGGCCTAATTGGACAATATGCACACGGTAATGAGCCCAGCCATCACATAGCCTACATGTACACGTATGTAGGTGCTGCATGGAAAACGCAGGAAAGGGTAAGGGTTATTATTGATTCCATGTACCATGCCCGTCCGGATGGATATGCAGGCAATGAAGACTGCGGACAAATGAGTGCATGGGGCGTTTGGAGTATGGCAGGGTTATATCCCGGTAATCCTTCGGGTGGCCAATATGTGTTTGGAAGTCCGCAATTTGATGAGGTTTCATTCAAACTTGCCGGGAATAAATCATTTATTATCCGTGCAAAAAATGCAGGCAAGGGCAGGCCTTACATACAAAGCGTTCGGTTAAATAATAAGCCTTATAATAATACCTACATCGATCATACAACATTGATAAATGGCGGCGTACTTGAATTTTTAATGGGCGATAAACCAAATAAAGCATTCGGCCAATTGGAATCTACCTGGCCTGCATCGGCTGTGCAATAAAAATTATATAGTGAAAGAAAATGGATCTATACCTATTGAACAACTTGAAATACGGTCCCGGAAAATAGGATCGTAAAATGAAAATATTCATAACCCAAAAAATGAATTTTACCATGGCAAGAAAATGTTTATCTTATAGCAGTTTGCTTTTTGTTTTCCTGCTTATTTATATACAGGCAGCCGATGCCCAGCAAAAGATAAATGCAGATTCGATCCGTAATAAAATGCAGTGGTTTGCCGATGCAAAATTGGGCATCTTTATTCACTGGGGCATGTATTCGGTAAATGGGGTTGATGAAAGTTGGAGCTTCCATAATAAAAAAATAAGTCACGAAGATTATATGAAGCAGATGAAAGGATTTACAGCTTCCAACTATGATCCAAAGGCATGGGCAGCATTAATAAAAGAAACGGGTGCCAGGTATGCTGTTATCACAACTAAGCATCATGATGGATTGGCTTTGTGGCCTACCAAACAAAATCATTTTAGTGTGCTTAAAAATACACCCGCAAAAAGAGATGTGCTTCAACCTTTTTACGATGCACTGGACCAGCAGGGTATTAAGCGGGGTGCCTATTTTTCCTTAATAGACTGGAGTTATCCGGATTATCCCGGATTTTTAAATGATAGCAGCCGGTATAAAGTGGCGGAGGAACCCGAACGCTGGAAACGTTTTCAAAAATTTTATCAGGCGCAGATTAATGAAATCAATACTGCTTATAAACCAGATTTATGGTGGTTTGATGGCGACTGGGAGCACAGTGCGGAAGAATGGCAGGTTGAAAAACTGCGGTTGCAAATATTTGCCATTAAGCCCGAAGCCATCCTGAACGGAAGGTTACAAGGCTATGGAGATTATGATACACCCGAACAGAATTTCCCGGTTTCAAGACCCAAATTTAATTGGTGGGAATTGTGTATGACTACCAATAATAACTGGGGCTACCATCCCGATGACAGCGCCTACAAAACACCGTTTGAGGTGATCACTATTTTTGTGGATGCGGTAAGCAATGGCGGTAATTTATTACTCGACATTGGGCCAAAGGCCGATGGAACCATACCCCCCGAGCAGATTAATATTTTAAAGGAGCTAGGTAAATGGAATAAGAAAAACGGTGAAGCCATATTTGGCACCGAAGCAGGATTACCACAAGGTCATTTTTACGGACCTTCTACTATGTCGAAAGATTCTACCACGTTGTATCTTTTTTTACCGGGACAAACTACTGGCAATATCATGTTGAAAGGATTGGTAAATGGAATAAAGGATGTTACCGTGGTTGGTACCAATCAGCATTTGACACCTAAAGTTGTTGGTAAAATATCCTGGAGCCCGGTGCCTGGCCTGGTATTTATCAATGTTCCGGACAATGCCAGAGATGAGTACATGACAGTGTTGAAAATTACGTTGGATAATCCGTTGAAATTGTATCGTGGACAGGGTGGTTTAAAATAATACCAGTTGATGAAAAAGAAACAATATTCAGTAATAATGGATTTGTTTTCTGTTGCGCATTTTGTATTAAATCCATGCTGTAAAAGTTTAACCACAAACAGAAATTTTAGAAACAAAAAAAAATAAAATCAATGTATAAATTATTTGGTTTCCTGTTTTTTACTTTTGGTATGATGGCTGTTTTTGCGCAGCAGAAAGTAAATATTATTCCTCAACCGGTAAGCCTGCAGGTGAAAGAAGGGGCATTTATTTTAGATGCCAATACAACTATTCAATACAATAGTACCAATAAGGAATTAAAAGCAGCGGCTGATTTTTTTACAGCGTACATAAAGGAAATCTGCGGCTATTCCTTGCCGGTAAATACTGGCAACAAAAAAACTGTACAATTACAACTTGCAACAATTACATCTATTGGCGATGAAGGATATCAGTTGAACGTAACCCCTTCAGCAATCAGCATAAAAGCAAATACCAAAGCAGGTATTGTGTATGCCATGCAAACTATTTTTCAATTGCTGCCGGCTGTACGTACCAATGCCATCGTTCAAATACCAAGCATGGAGGTAACAGACTATCCCCGCTTTAAATGGCGTGGAATGATGCTGGATGTAAGCCGCCATTTTTTTTCGCCTGAAATGATAAAAGAATACATCAACCTGATGGCTTCTTACAAAATGAATGTTTTTCACTGGCATTTGGTTGATGGGGCCGGGTGGCGATTGGAAATAAAAAAATATCCAAAGCTTACGCAACAGGCAGCATGGCGTGTGGATGATACAGACAAGCCCTGGAACTGGGCAGAAGTTCAGTTTAATGCTGATAAAAACAAAGCTACTTATGGTGGATATTATACACAGCAACAGGTAAAGGAAATTGTTGCGTATGCACAACAAAGAAATATTACGATAGTACCGGAAATTGAAATGCCAGGTCATTCCGAAGTAGCAATGGCAGCATACCCGGAGCTATCTTGTATTCCGGTAAATCCCGATTTTACTTTTGCTAACACCGGCAATTTTTACATAAGCAAAACATCAGGTAACTACTGCGCCGGTAATGACAACGCCTTTGTTTTTTTACAAAATGTGCTTACAGAAGTGATGGAAATTTTTCCATCAAAATACATTCATGTTGGTGGGGATGAAGTGGATAAAACCAGTTGGAAAAAATGTGACAGATGTCAGGCAAGATTAAAGAGGGAAGGATTGAAAAATGAAGAGGAGTTACAGAGTTATTTTATAAAAAGGATAGAGAAATTCATCATCAGCAAAAACAAAAAAATGATTGGTTGGGATGAGATTTTAGAAGGCGGTTTGGCCCCCGAAGCTACCGTAATGAGCTGGCGTGGCGAGGGTGGCGGAATTGAAGCGGCAAAGATGAATCATGATGTGGTAATGACCCCGGGCTCGCCTTGTTATTTTGATCATTACCAGGCCGGTCCGGAAGGAGAACCATTGGCAATTGGTGGATTTAATACTGTAAAAAAAGTGTACGAGTATGAGCCTGTTCCGGCTGAACTGAATGCCGCCCAGGCAAAACATGTAATGGGTGCCCAGGGTAATGTATGGACAGAATATATTTCCTCTGTTGAACACCTGGAATATATGGTACTGCCGCGTATGCCGGCATTGGCCGAAGTGTTATGGACGCCGGCAAAAAATAAAAATTGGGAGCAGTTTAATCAACGCTTGGAGGTATTGTTTAAAGGCTACGATCAAAAAGGTTTGCATTATTCGCCGGGAAATTTTACCGTTAATATAAAGCCAGCTTCCCAAAATGGAAAGTTGTTGGTGACACTTACAAGTGAGGCACCTAATGCTGCAATTTTTTATACCACAGATGGTAGTTTACCAACTGCCCAAAGCAATCCATATACAGAACCAATTGCTGTAAATGAATCTTTAACCCTAAAGGCAGTAAACATTGTAAATGGAAAAGTGATGGGCTTAAAACCTGCAGAACAATCCTTTGCAATGCATAAAGCAATTGGCAGCAATGTTGTTTATACCAACCCGATCAATAAAGGCTTTATGGCTGATGGCCCCAATTCACTAACAGATGGCGTTAGAGGAACCTATGCAGTTGGTAAATACTGGCACGGCATTAATGGAAAAGATTTGATTGCAACCATTGACATGGGAGAACAAAAATCAATTAAAAGCATCAGCCTGGGATGTTTACAAAACTATCGTGACTGGATTTTTTTACCTCAATCAGTAACATTTGAAGTATCGATGGATGGCAATAATTTTACAACAGTTAACACAATCAACAATCCGGTTTCTGTAAATGAAATCAATGCAACTATCTATAATTTTAAGGTAGATTTTGCTGAACAAAAAGTTAGATTCATCAGGGTTTCAGCAAAAAATTTGGGTGTATGTCCTAAAGGTCATGGCGGCGAAGGACAGCCGGCATGGCTGTTTGCAGATGAAATCATTGTTAATTGATAGTTGGATAATTGATAATTGATAACTGAATAATTGATAAATGGATTTTTAATAATTGGTAGGATATTAAATTTCGCAGTATCTATCCAAAAAGCCCAGAAAGGGCGAAACACTTTAACCTTGGGCATAGCCCATGGAACAAACTTAAAAAAATGATGACTTCTAAAATTCTCAAAATATACTTCCGCCTAACCTGCATATGCGCTTGTTGTATCTTTAGCCTAACCACTTCATTTGCACAAAAGGTTTCAAATGCCGCAGATCCTGTAGAATTGGTGAATCCTCTAATAGGCACCCAATCTCTGTACAGTCTTTCCAATGGTAATACATATCCTGCAATTGCCCGTCCATGGGGCATGAATTTCTGGACACCGCAAACCGGTAAAATGGGTGATGGTTGGGTATATACTTACACAGCAGAAAAGATAAGGGGCTTTAAACAAACGCACCAACCATCTCCCTGGATGAATGATTACGGGCAGTTTTCCATCATGCCGGTAACAGGCAAATTAAAGTTTAGGGAAGAGGAAAGACAAAGCTGGTTTTCGCATAAATCAGAAATAGTGAAGCCCTATTATTACAATGTTTACCTCGCAGATTTTGATGTAACAACCGAACTGACTACAACAGAAAGAGCCGCTCAATTTAAATTTACCTTTCCCAAAAATGACAGCTCCTTTATTGTCGTGGATGCCTTTGATAAAGGCTCCTACATTAAAATAATTCCGGATCAAAATAAAATCGTTGGCTACACTACCCGAAACAGCGGCGGTGTTCCGGAAAATTTTAAGAATTATTTTGTATTGATTTTTGATAAACCATTTGCTGCCTCCTACACCTGGCATGACAGTGTTTTGGTAAAAGATCAATTGGAAATAACAGCTGATCATTCAGGCGCAGTAGTTGGTTTTAAAACACTTCGTGGAGAAAAAATAGGGGTTAAAGTTGCGTCGTCTTTTATCAGTTTGCAACAGGCGGAACAGAATTTAAAAAGCGAAATTGGTGCAGATGATTTTGCCAAAACCTTGCAGGCATCCAAAGCTGCATGGAACAAAATATTAGGCCGTATAAAAGTAGAGGGTGGAACCACAGCGCAACAGGAAACATTTTATAGTTGCCTGTACCGGGCAGTTTGTTTTCCACAAAAGCATTATGAAGTTGATGCCAATGGCAGCATC
>JBBQEA010000115.1:0-15884 GCA_038320245.1 Chitinophagales bacterium
TTATGGTTTGCTGGTGTTGATTATTAAAACATTTACTTAAAATACATTGTAAACCGCTGTAATGGAAAATCATACCTGGTTTAAAGATTGGTTCAATTCTTCTTACTATCACCAGCTCTATTTTAACAGAGATCAGGATGAAGCCTCCAGGTTTATAGACCAATTGATTGAGCATTTACAACCGACGCCGGGTGCTGCTATGCTGGATGTGGCTTGCGGAAAGGGACGCCATTCCATTCATCTTGCCCAAAAAGGTTTTGACGTTACCGGAATTGATTTAAGCGAAGACAGTATTGAAGCTGCATTACAATACCAAACGGAAACTCTCCACTTTTACCGGCACGATATGCGGCTGCCCTTTTGGATAAATTATTACGACTTTGCCTTTAACTTTTTTACCAGCTTTGGTTATTTCAACACCCGCCGTGAGCACGACAATGCCATCCGTACAATTGCACAATCATTAAAACCCAATGGCTGTTTTGTAATGGACTATCTCAACGTTCACTATGCCGAAGACCATTTGGTGCATCAGTTTGATAAAGAAATTGATGGTGTAAATTATTTCATTACCAAATGGTTTGATGAAACCCATTTCTATAAAAAAATTGTTGTAGAAGATGAGGCGCTGCAGGAACCGCTGCAGTACACAGAAAAGGTAGCTAAATTCTCTCTCGGTGATTTTACCGAAATGTTTGCTTACCAGGGATTACAGATACAGGAAGTTTTTGGCGATTATAATTTTGCTAATTATGATGTAAGAAAATCTCCCAGGTTGATTATGATTGCGAGGAAAGGGAAGTAGCTGGAGGAAGTTTAAAGGTTTAAAATTGTTGAAGGGTTTGAGTGAATTGCGGTTGGTTGGTTTATTTATAATGATACCTGCATTGTAAAATATGTAGACGTTGTTCTTTTACATTATAGATTAGTCTGTGTTCATCAGTAATTCTTCTGCTCCAGCAGCCACTGTAATTTCCTCTTAAAGGTTCCGGTTTACCAATTCCTTTAAAAGGGGAGCGAAGACTATCTTTAATAAGTTCATTAATGCGGTCGAGTATTTTTTTGTCCTGTTTTTGCCAGTATAAGTAGTCTTCCCATGCATTGGTTTGCCAAACTAATTCCATAATTATTTCTCAATTAATGCATGCTTTTTGAATTTGCCTTTTTCCATTTCTACAATTGCAGTATCCAGTCGTTTTCGGTTAGCAGTAGACTTTGTTATATGCAATGTTTCCTGGATGGCATTGTATTCTTCTAAAGACATTACCACCACATTTTTTCCTTTACTCCTGGATACTACCACTATCTCGGCATCATCATTTACCTTATTCAAATTCTTGGTAAGGCTTTTTCTAAACTCTGTATAGTTTACAACTTCCATAAAAGTATCCGTTATTTATTGAGTACGAATTTAAGTACTTATTTTTAATCCGAAAAATTATTAATGAAGGATAGTTTTTTATCACTTTTTTTTAAAAGGATTATGTAATGCCTCTTGCCATTATCAGGAGAAATGTAAAAAGGAACTAAATACTTTAGCGATTCTTTTTATTTCGGTGGCCGCTATTACCCAGGCACCAATGTAGTTGGGTGTTTAATATACACCAGATATTTTGAGGGGCACTATCCATGGTAAGGGAATTGGGTAGATGGCGTCGGTAGGGTGATGATGGTTTAATGTTGATGAAGGATGTTGAAAATGTTTTAACGTGGTTGAACATGGCTCATAATACTGGGTAGCTGTTATATGGTAAATGTTTTAATTGAGCTCATAATCATTATTTGCGAAAAATTACAAACCATAAATCACACAACTTAAATCAAAGAATTTAGCCATTTAATATAGAATGCAGATATTTGCCACTATTAGCCTATAAAAAACGATTACACAGGTAATAAATTAGCATGACAGAGATTATAATTTTATTTATATTGATTTTGGTGAACGGACTTTTTGTGATGAGTGAAATTTCATTGGTGAGTGCACGCAAAGGCAGGTTAGAAGGACTAGCCAATAAAGGTGATTCCAAAGCAAAGGCAGCTTTATATTTAACCGAAAATCCCGATAAGTTTTTATCAACTGCTCAAATAGGTATTACGCTTATTTCCATATTAACGGGTGTTTACTCCGGAGAAAAATTCAGCGAACATCTTAAACCTTTCGTTGAAAATTTTGTGGTGCTAAAGCCTTACGCTGCTACTATTTCAACTGTTTTAATAGTAATTATTGTAACATTTCTCTCCATTATATTGGGGGAACTAGTGCCTAAGCGGATTGGTTTACTACGGGCAGAAAAAATTGCAAGGTTAGTTGCCGGACCAATGAACGTATTGAGTGGAGTTGTTTACCCGATTGTATGGTTGCTCAATACAATTACAGCGCTTATTTTTAAAATATTAAATATTAAAGTGGCCACAGATAATGCGGTAACAGAAGAAGAAATTAAAGCAATGATTACCGAAGGCAGCGAACATGGCACCATCGAGGAAGAAGAAAAAGAAATAATTGAAAGAGTCTTTCATTTAGGGGACCGAAAAATTACGGCATTGATGACACACCGAACGGAAATTGTATGGTTTGATGTAGAAGATACAGTACAAACTATCATTGACAATTCGGATGATATCGTTTATTCTACGTACCCGGTTTGTGATAAAACGGTGGATGACATAAAAGGCATTATTTACATTAAAGAATTATTGAAGGCCAAAGCTGATACACAATTAAAAGATCTTGCAAAAACTGCTTTATTTGTACCAGAAAATAACAGCCCCTACCAGGTGCTGGAAAAAATTAAAATAACAAAAATTCACAGTGCGTTTATTGTAAATGAATATGGTACCATGGAGGGCATGATTACCTTGAACGATATTTTAGAGGCCATTGTTGGCGACGTACCCCAAACCGGCCAGGAAGAATATGAAATTACTGAAAGGGCCGACGGCAGCTACCTCGTTGATGCACAAATTACCTTCTATGATTTTTTAAGTCACTTTGAAAAAACAGAGTGGATGAATGAAGCCGAACACCAGTTTGATACATTGGCAGGCTTTGTACTACACGAACTGGAACGCATACCCTTATCAGGCGAAACATTCGACTGGCGTGGCTTTCAGTTTGAAATAATTGATATGGACGGACAGCGAATTGATAAACTGCTGGTGAAAATTCCTGATGATGTAAAGGACAGTATGGAAGAAGAATAAGAAGCTAATATTTGTTTAAAATCAATTCTTTGTATAACAAAGAATTCTACTTCAGTTTCTCTCTAAATCTTAATTTACCCTCCCCAATCCCCTTATAAGTTTTAGCATTTGAAAATACATTTGGAAATCTAGATGATATGCGGTTACATTTGTAGTGTACTACCTAACTAATGCACTAATGATACAAATCGAAAATCTATCTTTTGGCTATAGCAAAAAGAAATTATTGTATAATAATTTGAGTCTTTCTCTTGCAGAAGGAAGCATTTATGGTTTGCTGGGCAAAAATGGCGCAGGCAAATCTACCCTGCTTAAAAACCTTGTGGGGTTGTTGTTTCCAACGCACGGTACCATAACTATAAATGGCTATTCACCCAGAAAAAGGTTACCAGCCTTTTTACAAAACATTTATTTTATTCCTGAAGAAGTGAATATTCCAGCATTAACGATTCATAAATATATGAACCTGTTTTCGCCCTTCTACCCTGCATTTAACAAAGAGCAGTTTTTTAATTATTTAGACCAACTGGATGTAAAGGACCATGGTAAACTAAACACACTTTCTTTTGGCCAACAAAAAAAATTCATCATTGCATTTGCGCTTGCCTGTAACACACAAATTTTATTGCTCGATGAACCAACCAACGGGCTGGATATTCCTTCCAAGATCCGATTCCGCAAATTGATCTCATCCGTGTTTGAAAGCGATCGGATGATTTTTATTTCTACACATCAAATACGTGATCTCAACAATTTAATTGATCGTGTGGTGATTATTGATAACGGCGAATTGATGTTGCATGCATCCATCACAGAAATAGCACAAAAACTTTGTTTTAAAACAGTGGCGGAGCTGCCCGATAAAAACAACATGCTGTACGCTGAAGAATCATTAAGGGGTTTTTCGGTTGTGATGGAAAATACCAATAATGAAGATTCTAAAATAGACCTGGAACAATTATTTAACGGCATTACAGAAAATCCCGAAAAGGCGAAAGCTATTTTTCAATAAAAATAATTAGCAATGAATAATATATTTAACCTAAAACGTTTCGGCTTGCTGTTTAAGAAAAACTTGTTGGAAAGGCCAACACAAATGTTTGGTTTTACAGGATTGATACAGGCACTGATATTGATAATTTACGCTGTCGTCAAAACTTTCGCCGGTTTTTCTACTGCTCAGAATTTAACTTTTTTATGGGGTTTGATCGGTGGCAGTTATTTAATGGCTTCCATTGTTTTTAATCATTTTTCTTCCAATGCCATCGGCTCATCTTATCTTACCTTACCAGCATCACAATTGGAAAAATGGCTTTGTGGATTTTTGATTGCAGGAGTTTTATACCCTGTGATATTTATCCTTTTTTACCGGTTGATGGACTCATCGTTTGTTTCAATCTATCACAATGGTCTTGATCCTGCCGCACCATTTTACAAGGAACGTTATCAATCAGTCAATATCCTTTCGTTTAATGGTGTTTTTGCCTGGAAGGTATATCCATTGTTCTTGTTTGCAGTTAGTGCGATGTTAGTGGGCTCGCTGTATTTTAATAAAATTGGATTAATAAAAGTGTCGATGGTTATCTGCGGTCTTATAATTTGTTCTTATGCATTAAACTTCGGATTCGCAAAAATGCTTTTTGGTTCAGTGAATGAGGCAACAATTTTTCACGATG
This sequence comes from Chitinophagales bacterium, assembly GCA_038320245.1. Classification (GTDB taxonomy): domain Bacteria; phylum Bacteroidota; class Bacteroidia; order Chitinophagales; family Chitinophagaceae; genus Ferruginibacter. Next base: position 4,884 of record JBBQEA010000115.1, read on the forward strand.
TAAATATTCCTATTGGAAAGGCAGATGGTACCATTATGTTACCCAAAAGCACTTCCAACATGTTTATTAATTCCTGGAATTATGTTTTACCTGCAATTTTGTTTATTACGTCTTTCATACGTTTGCGTGAAAAGGAATTTTAATTTTACCACATGGACTTTAAAGAAAACCCGGCAATTTATATACAGATAGCGGAATACGTTTGTGAACAGATTTTATTAAAAAAATGGAACCTGGGTGAAAAAATTATTAGCATCAGGGAACTGGCTATAAGCATGGAAGTGAACCCCAATACAGTACAAAGGGCTTATGATTTTTTACAACAAAGGGAGATTATTACCAATAAAAGAGGCGTAGGCTATTTTACTGAAGTTGATGCTATGGAACGTATCCTAAACTTTAGACGGGAACAATTTATGGAAAATGAACTGCCGGTTTTTATGCGTAATATCTATCTGCTTAAAATAGATTTTAAAGAAATAAAAACTTTGTTTGAACAATTTGTAAAAGACAATTTTAAAAACTGACTATAATGAAAATAAGTACTACCATACTATTTACCATACTAACTTTAGTGATAGCCGCCATGCTCTGTAGTAATATCCTTATTAAGAAAGAATACAACAAGTTAGATAAAAGTGATCTTTACTGGACATACGAAAAGGTTTTAGAAAAACCTTTTAAATACCTTAAAATTACTGGCGGTAACGTCACCAATATTGCTTTTGAACAGAACAAATACTACTCCGTCCGGATACAGCAAGACTGGAACTGGTACCACAAAGGCTATATTGCCACCTCAGTAAAAAATGACACCCTGTTTGTTGATTTCAGTTTTGTGCCTCAGGATGAAGGTGAAAAAGGCTGGCTCAAAAATATTACACCCGTCCGCATTTTTGCGCCACAGCTTTTATTTGTTGAAGGGTTTAATACAAAACTGGAAATGTTTAAAATGAGGCAAAAAAATTATACTATAAATATGTCTGGTAAGTCTGTGTTTGAAGTGGAAAGCATGATACCAAAGCTAGACTCACTGAATATTACGCAAGCAGACTCTTCGGAAATTGTTTTTGAAATGTCACCAGAATTTACGAATGTGAATCGGGACGAAAAAATGGATAAAATAGCTCCTGGAGATGACCATGAGCTGATCGCCTCATTAAGTCAGGAAGTAATAAAAAGCAAAGAAACCATGTTCATTCATTCATTGAAGGCATCAGTACAAGGGGTTTCATTGCTGGATGTTGGCCATGCACAAATTAACACGATGCAATTGAAAATTGCGGACAGCTCAGCCATAATACTTTCAGGTGGCGCTTTAAAGAAGCGAAAGTAACATTTGCTTAAGAAGGATACCATATCCAATGAAAATTAAAACTCAAAAATAGCATTCGCCTCCGGGTTATTCAACTTGCTGCTTTTTCTGTTTCCATTTACTGTAGCATGAATAATTCCCATCTGCTGAATATTATATTCATATAACAGGTTGTTGAACACCTGAATTTTTTTTATGGTAGCAATATTGTCAACCTGAAAATAGCTGATAATACCTTCTTCCTGCTGTTCGTAGCCAATGAATTTCATTGCAACTTGCCTGGAATCTATTTGTACAATTAAATGTTTTTGAATGTAGCTGTTCACCAGTTTTTCCATCTGGGTTTTTAATGCAGGGTTCAGTAAGTCAACCTTTTCTTTTGTATTCATCCGCAGGGTTTTTTCAAAATCATCGGTAAATATTTTACAGCTTATTTCTACTGTTTTTTCTTTTTGATTCTGTTCTATTTCTGTTACACTGATAAAAAGTGGATGCAGAACAGGACCGGCATTTTTAAAATTACTGTTGTGGTACATTAAAAGACTCACAACCATTAACCATTTATAAGCTATTGAAACCATTTACACAATGTATTATTGATTAGAGACCAGATTTAGGATATTTGAAGCAAAATTAGCTATTCGCTTACTCTAAAACTATTAAGTATTTGTGAATGATTTCTCTCTTTACTTTAGTACTGGCTGGTTTCATATCATTAGTGTAAATGCATTAGATCATATTTTATTTATTATTGCGCTGGCTGCAATTTATTTAATTGGCAACTGGAAACAGGTGTTGGTACTGGTAACAGCCTTTACAATTGGTCATTCGTTAACGCTGGCTTTAAGTGTTTTTGATATTATCCGTGTAAAGGACAAGTGGGTTGAGTTTTTAATTCCCTGTACCATCATTGCTACAGCAGTATTTAATTTTTTTGTGAAAGATTTTTCTCCCCGTTCGCTGCGGTTGAACTATTTTTTGGCGCTGTTTTTTGGACTGATACACGGAATGGGGTTTGCCAACAGCATTCGTTTTATGCTTGCAAAAGACCAGCAGCTTTGGTTGCCGCTGTTAAGTTTTAATTTAGGGCTGGAGGCAGGACAAATTGCTTTGGTGTCAGTTATTTTATCTGCCGGATATTTACTGGTTAATAAAATGAAATTGAAAAGAAGTTGGTGGGTGATAGGGGTCTCCGGTTTTTGCTTGCTGTTTGCAATGCAAATGGCAGTTGAAAGATTTCCATTTTAATTCATTAAACAATATTACATAGTTAAACAGACAAGGTTTGTAATAACTTCGGCAAAAAAACAAGAATTGATGCTTAATGCAAACAAAATTTTTCAGCGATTCTTTGCCATTTTAAATAATACTTTTATCAATTATACATTCACCAATATTCATCATTAAAACCAAACAATGAAACAACTGTTTTCTTTTGTAGTGCTGCTTTCCTTTACAGTATGTATCCATGCACAGGATATCAGGAACAACCCTGGCAGCAACCATGGTAACCGCTTTGAACAACTCGGTACTATTTTACCAACACCCAACGAATACAGAACGGCGAGTGGTGCACCCGGCCCTAAATATTGGCAGCAGCGCTGCGATTATGATATTGTGTGCCAGCTGGATGAACCTAACCGTAAATTAAACGGTAAAGAAACCATTACTTACTTCAACAATTCTCCCGACGTACTTACCTACATTTGGTTACAGCTGGATGAAAATGAACACAGTTCAAAAAATAATTCAGGCTATCAAACTGGTGGCAGCATGCCTAAAACAGTTAATGAAAATGATTTAACACGCCTTAGTGGAAAAACGGATAAGGAATATGGAGATAATATTTTAAAAATTACAGATGCACTAGGTAAACCACTCAACTACACCATCAATAAAACGATGATGAGGGTTGAATTGCCAACTGCTTTAAAAGCTGGTCAGCAGTTTATTTTTAAAGTAGAATGGAATTATTATATCAGCGACAGGATGAAATATGGTGGCCGTGGCGGTTACGAAAATTTCCCTGGTGATGGCAATGACTTGTTCACCATGACCCAATGGTACCCTCGCCTGTGTGTGTACAGCGATTTTCAGGGCTGGCAAAATCACCAGTTTGTGGGTAGCGGCGAATTTGCGTTAACCTTTGGCAATTTTAAAGTTGCTATCTCTGTTCCTTCAGACCATGTGGTAATGGCAACAGGGCAGGGGCAAAATTATCAGCAGATCTTAAGCCCGGCAGAATGGGCACGCTGGCAAAAAGCACAAACAGCAACGGATGTTACAGAAATTGTAACCCTGGCTGAAGCTACAGCAAAAGAAAAGCAAAAATCTACCAAACAAAAAACATGGATTTTTAAAGCTGAAATGGTACGTGACTTTGCCTGGGGTAGTAGCCGTAAATTTATATGGGATGCAATGCCAATTAAAGTAGAAGGTAAAAAAGTAATGTGCATGAGTGCTTATGGTAAAGAAGCTTATAACCTGTATCGCAAATTCAGTACTAAGGCAGTGGCACACACCATCAAAACATATTCAAAATTTACCATTCCTTATCCATACCCGGTTGCACAAAGTTTAGAGGCTGCCAATGGTATGGAATATCCAATGATTTGCTTTAATTATGGCCGTACCGAAAAAGATGGCACGTACAGCGAAGGAACAAAAAATGGTATGCTGGGAGTAGTTATTCATGAAGTGGGTCATAACTTTTTCCCAATGATCATCAACAGTGATGAAAGACAATGGACATGGATGGATGAAGGCCTGAACTCTTTTGTAGAATATTTAACCGAAGAATTATGGGACAATAAATTTCCGGTGGGCAAAGGACCAGCTTACAAAATTGTTGATTACATGAAGTTGCCGAAAGATCAACTGGAACCTATAATGACCAACAGCGAAAACATTATTCAATTTGGGCCAAACGCTTATAGCAAACCTTCTACCGGTTTAAATATATTGAGAGAGACTTTAATGGGCCGAGATTTATTTGACTATGCTTTTAAAGAGTATGCAAGACGTTGGGCATTTAAACATCCTACTCCGGCAGATTTGTTTAGAACAATGGAAGATGCCAGTGGTGAGGATTTAGATTGGTTTTGGAGAGGATGGTTTTACAATACAGACCCTTGCGATATTTCGCTTGATACAGTAAAATGGGCAAACCTTACATTGGAAGGAAGGAATGTTCCTAATACTGCAAAAACAATGAAACAAACACCAGCTAAACCCCTTTTAAATTCATTTGATGATGTGTCTAAAATTCGCAACAGGCAAGATAGCAAGATTGTTTTTGCAACAGATGCAGATACCAGCCTGAGAGATTTTTATTGGAGATACGACAGAGACCTGGTAAAAATAGACGCTGCTACTACAGAGGTTTCAATACCTGAAGCAGCAATTGATACATTTACCAATGATGAAAAAACTGCCTTGGCCGGAAATAAAAATATGTATGAACTTACCTTTAGCAACAAAGGTGGTTTGGTAATGCCCATCATCATTGAATGGACTTATAAAGATGGTAGTAAGGAGGTAGAAAGGATACCAGTTCAAATATGGCGCAAGAATGAAAATAAAGTTGTAAAGGCATTTTTGAAAGATAAAGAAGTAGCTTCCATTAAACTTGATCCTTTGAGAGAGACTGCAGATATCAATGAGAGTAATAATGTATGGCCTGCTGTTGAAACAGCCAGCAAGTTTCAATTGTTTAAGAGTAGAGGTGGCCGTGGAAGAGGCGGTGCAACCGGTAGTGTAAACCCAATGCAGCGGGAGATTAAATAATAATTTGCAACTATTGAAATAATAAAACGGCCAACCTTATTAAGGTTGGCCGTTTTTATTTACGTTTCAACTTGATCCCTTTTTTTAGTTTGCAAATTTATTCTCCGGCTACTTTTCCAGTAAAAGTTTATCAATTAGTTCTTCAAATTCCTTTTTATAAACAAGGTAGTGGTCACCAGTGCCAGGGCCATTAAAGCCGGTATCTAATTTTCTGATTTTCCCCTTTTTGTCAAGGATTACAGAGGATGGAAAAGATTTTATGGTAGTTAATTCCGGTAATGTTTTTTCGGTTCGTAAAGAATCGCCAGAAGCTACACCTGTATTTAAAATGCTGTATTGAACATTATACCTTGCCTGAAATTTTTGCAAATTTTTTGTGCTTCTTTCAAGGTTAGTGCTGTATTCATATGCAAGTGCAATTACCTCAAATCCCCGTTGTTTATTTTTGTTGTAATACGCACTAAGGAAAACAGTTTCATCCATACAATTGGGACACCAGCTACCCATTAATTGTATCACTACCACTTTGTTTTTAAATCGTTCATCGCTGATGGAAACTGGGTGGCCTGCCAAATCATTAAAGGTAAAATGCAGGCTTTCTTCGCCTGGTTTCACATATATTGCTACAGATTCCATTGGTACTTTTGCCGCTGCATCTTTTACGGCATGCCAGTTTTCCTTTAAGCCGCCACCGGATAAATACACGCCGTTTGTTATTGTATGATCATTTTCAATTTTTGCAGTAAATAAAAATGCATGCTCACCATCAAAGCATGATAGAAACAGCGAATCTTTTGTTGCAATCCCTTCAAGATATCTGTAATCTCCTGTTGCATTCAAAAAAGTTCCGGTTAGTTTATCGCCTGTCTGTTTAAATTCGGCTACACACAATCTATCAGTTTTACTGTTTACAAAAGTTGCTGCCCAGCGGCCTGTAATATTTTTATTGGCAACAGTATTGGCAATAAATCTTTTTGCTCCAAACGACGCACTAAAAGGAATAACCAGCGTTTTTACGGTGCCGTTTTTTATCCAAACGCCGTTTAATTTTTTATTCGTTTTTTTTAACCTGAATTGCGATTCAAATACCGGCATCTGCACAAAAATTGAATCTCCATCGGTAGTGATATTGCTTACCTTAATTCTTTCTGCTGCATTGCGGATGTACCATACCGGTTTACCGTTTTCAGTTTTCCATTCAAAAGTAAAAGCAATATTGCCGCCATCCGTTCTATGCAATTGAGCGCCCCACCATCCCTGCTGTGCTTTTATTGAAAATCCAGCTGCCAGCAGTATCAATATCATTGTACAGTTTTTCATTAATGCTAAATTTTTTTGTGAAGATATAAAGCCTGCGCTATAAGAACCGTTAATATGTCTATTTAAAAAAATCAGCATAAAACTAGTTATAGATTTAATGCATTATTATTTAAAAGTGTAGCAAATGCAATTGATTTCTCTCAATGTTTATTTTAAAGCAAACGGGTTTTAAGAATTTCCATTAAAACAAACTTCGTAAAACCGTTACCTATTAATTGAATGTATCTACGAAATAAAATTAATTCCTGATTTCAAAACCATCTGCGCAGGCCTTTTTAGTACTTGTATTATTTTCTTCGGTATTTTTAAGGATTGAATTTAATGATCCGTTTCAATTGTAAACATCACTATAAAATTATATTATGGCAGGAATATTAGATCTCGTAGGCAATACACCGTTGGTTGAATTAAAGAAATTAAACCTGAATAAAAACGTAACCATTTACGGAAAACTGGAAGGTAACAACCCCGGCGGCAGCGTTAAAGACAGGGCTGCATATGGAATGATAAAGGGCGCTATTGATCGTGGCGAAATTACTCCGGGTATAACATTGGTAGAAGCCACGAGTGGTAACACAGGCATTGCATTGGCTATGATTGCCAGTTTATTTGGCGTGCCGATAGAATTAGTAATGCCCGAAGATGCAACGAGGGAAAGGGTTTTAACCATGGAAGCTTTTGGCGCCAAAGTAACATTGACACCGAAGGCACAGTCCATAGAAGGTTCCATCGATTATGCCAATGCGCAGGTTGCAAAAGGCGGTTACCTGATGCTAAATCAATTTGGTAACCCCGATAATCCGAAGATGCATTACAACACAACCGGACCGGAAATTTGGCGGGATACGCAACAGCAGCTTACGCATTTTGTTTCTTCGATGGGTACTACTGGAACCATAATGGGGGTTTCAAAATATTTAAAAGAACAAAACCCCAATATTCAGATTGTGGGCTGCCAGCCAACAGATGGGTCTAAAATACCCGGCATTCGTAAATGGCCGGAAGCTTATCTGCCAACTATTTTTGACAAAAAAAGAGTGGACAGAATTATTGAAATTGAGGAAAAGCATGCACGTATTATGGCGAAAAGATTGGCAAGAGAAGAAGCCATTTTTAGTGGTATGAGCAGTGGTGGTGCAGGGCATGCAGCTATTGAATTAGCAAAAGAATTAACAGCGGGCGTAATCGTTTTTATTGTGTGCGACAGAGGAGACCGATACCTGAGTTCTGACTTATTTGATTAATGTTTTAGAAAAGTTTACAGCTTTTTTAAAGCTGTAAACTTAAATTTTGAAACAGGCTGCTAATAAATGTCCGCTTCCTCTTTTTCAACGGTTGGTATCTCCCGGAGAAAATCGTCATACCCTTTTTCATCATCGTGGTTACTATAGGCGCCGTAAGCGTCTATACTATATCCAACCAACCCGTCATTGGCTTCTATCAAATAAATAACAGATGAATCGGATGGGTCGGATGAGTCGCCTTCAAAACGATATGTTCTTATTATTTTTAACTCTGTTGCTTCGTATTGTTTGCCAGATGGTGCTCCAAATTTTCCTTCGGAAAACCTGAATTCATTGTCTTGTTTTTTTATCCTGAGTTTTTCTAAAACCTGGACTAATGTAGTCATCATAATTTTCTTTTTTTGTGAGAAATTATACTTTTTAATAAGTAAAATGTTCCCTATAAAACAATAGATAATTTATTATAAGTCGTATTTTTTCTCCTGACAATTCAGCGGTTAAGATCGTAATAGCTTTTAAAAAAATTTAATCACCTGAAGAAAATATGTTTTCAATTTTATGCATTAAAGATGAAACAGGCCCCTCCATTTTATTGGTATTATCACCCAGGGTAGTATCATTTAATAAGGCGCCAATTTTTAATTTGCCCGGTAAATACTTCAATATTTCATGTCGCTGAGAAGTGAGCTGCGTTTTTAAGTTGTCATCTGTACTTGCTCCTGCATCCTGACTCTTATATTCGTCTATGGAAAGAAAGCCTGTTGCTATTTCATCGAGTTTCCTGTTTACAGTATCTGCTGTTTCATTGGCATACAAAGCAATTTTTGCAGTTATATCTTCCTCTTTAGTAAAAATTGAAGACAGTAGATCAGTTGACGTCTTTTGACTGTTAATTAAAGCTGCAGCTTCCGTAGTTCGGGTTGCCTTGTATAATCCGGCTAAAAACGTTATAAGTGCCGATTGACTTAATGCATCAAATTCAGCTTCATTTTCAGGAAGTCCGGTATTGGCATCAATTACCTGAAGTTGAGGGTAATTCAATAACTGTTGTAATTGTTCAGTAATTTTCATGATGTCGTTTTCATTTTTAGGTTAAAAAACTATGCCGATTTGCTTACCTTCCTATTTAAATGGTTTTATAGATTTCGACTAAAAAGCGGTAACCTGTTTGTAGAATTAGATACCCATAATGGGGCTGTAAAAATGTTAAAGCCGCTTTAAATACAAAATGGTTATTATAGGTTTTACCTTGCCAGGATAAAAACATGCATACACCGTAACTGTGTGTATCATATTCATATTTCTGGCGTTGTTTTTTATAGTATGGTAAATTAATTCTTCCTGATACTAACCTATTTTTTAGGCTGATTATATGCACTTTGATGTACGGTGAAATTTTACCAGCAGCTACGGAGGGAAGCTGTTTACGATTTGGAATCTACGAGTGAATAATCAGTCGGAATAAATTAAAGAAATTAAAATTGTTTGTTTTTAAAATGATTCAATTAAAAAAATATATGAAACAATTAATAGAACCATGGATGTTGGTAAAAGAAACAGTTAAAAGTTTTATTGATGATGAAGCCCTCAAGTTTAGCGCCTCCCTATCGTATTACACCATTTTTTCTGTGGCTCCTTTAATAATTATTGTTATTTCTGTTGCAGGTTTGGTTTTTGGTCAGGATGCTGTAGAGGGAAGGGTTTACTACCAGATTAAAAGCCTTATAGGGTCGGATGCAGCTTTGCAGATACAGCATATTATTGCTACTGTACAGTTACAGGATAAAGGCCTGGCAGGAACCGTCGTTGGCTTTATCATCCTCTTTATTGGTGCATCAGGCGTGTTTACCGAAATACAAAGTTCTATCAATTATATATGGGGTATTAAGGCAAAGCCTAAAAAAGGAATCGTGAAATTTCTTACCAACCGGTTGTTATCTTTTTCACTTATCATCAGTATTGGATTTATACTAATGGTTTCGTTGCTGGTAAATTCTTTCATGGATATTTTGTATGACAAACTCCAACGCCTTTTGCATATTACCGAATCATCTGTAGTAGTTTTATATATTCTAAATATGGTGCTAATCTTTGTTGTAATTACAGCATTATTTACAGTAATATTTAAGGTATTGCCAGATGCGTATATAAAAATGAAAGATGCATTATTGGGTGCATCATTCACAGCAGTCTTATTTATTTTCGGCAAATTCTTAATCGGGCTTTATGTAGGTAAATCTAACCTGGGTGTTACCTATGGCACAGCAGCTTCTATCATCATAATATTGGTGTGGGTGTACTATACATCTATCGTTTTGTACCTTGGTGCCGAGTTTACCAAAACCTATGCAAAACTTAAAGGAGGCGGCATTAAACCCAATGCGCAAGCCGTGTATATTATCAAAACAGAATCAATAGAAGTGCCTGTTTGATGGGTGGTTGTTATTGTGTAATCATTTTATAGAATTAAAGAAACAGTATACGGTAAATCTATTTTATCGTATTGTAAACTTGTAATTTTAAAACGGATAACCGATGGCAATATTGAAAACAAGATTTTCTTTGCGCCAGGCACTGCTGCTAAAATTTACCTGATCCAACACCCATTCTTTTCCTCTTTCCAAATAGGGCTTTCTAAACGGAATGGCAACATCAAGCCTGATGAGTAAAATGGCAATATCCAGCCTTAAACCAATCCCTCCGCTTACACCAATATCCTGCATAAAGTTTTTAGTAAGCTGTCCTGCCTTTCCATATAATATGCTGTCCTTTGTCCAGATGTTGCCTGCATCTGCAAACACTGCACCTCTTAGTCTGGTTAAAAGCGGGAAGCGCAATTCTGTATTGGCTTCCAGTTTAAAATCGCCCCCTACCTGTGGGTAATTAATCTGTTGAGCCGCTGTGGCCGTGGCACGTCCCGGGCCCAACTGCCGCGGTTGAAATCCTCTTACACTTCCACCACCCCCAATAATAAACTGCCTGGAAAACGGAATGTATAAGGAGTTGCCATAAGGTAGCCCGGCGCCGGCAATAAGGCGATTGGCCCAGTAAAAATCGGTACCTAATTTTCGGCTATACCGCACATCGAAATCGAGTTTGGCGTATTGCATAAAATAGGCACCCAAAATAGTTTTGCTGTATGCGGCTGTTGGTTTATTGATAATACCGAGCAGGTTGCCGGCTACATCAATATTGCCGTTAAAATAATAGATATTGGCAGCATTAGGGTTTACAGTATTTAAAATAAAGTTGTAAAAACTACCTGCAATAATTTCTGGTTGTATACTAAGTTTTAGCGGGATATTTTGATTTAACTCTTCCTTGTATCTTTTTGTA
>JBBQEA010000116.1:0-15842 GCA_038320245.1 Chitinophagales bacterium
TCCCAATCTCCTTTCCACAAAAGATAATCCTGGTAGGTATATCGCTCCGGCTTAAATATTTTATCTGGTAATGGCATAATTATTTTGTTCTTCAAATTTAAAAATTATTTTTGATTCAAACTTTTAAATTATGCAACACGCTTTTGTATTTCCCGGACAAGGTTCTCAATTCACAGGAATGGGGAAAGATTTATATGACTCCAATTTGTTGGTGAAAGAATTATTTGATAAGGCCAATGATATTTTGGGATTTGATATTGCTGATGTGATGTTCAACGGAACGGCAGAAGATCTAAAGCAAACAAATGTAACACAACCTGCTGTGTTCTTACATTCGGTAGCGGCCTTTAAAACAATTGAAGGGGCTAAACCCGATATGGTTGCCGGGCATTCACTCGGTGAGTTTACCGCACTGGTTGCAAACAATGTTTTGAGTTTTGAAGATGCACTCAAATTGGTTTCTATCAGGGCTAAAGCCATGCAGAAAGCCTGTGAGTTACAACCCTCCACCATGGCGGCGGTACTGGCATTGGCAGATGAAAAAGTAGAAGATGTTTGCGCTGCCATACAGAATGAAACTGGTGAAATAGTTGTGCCGGCCAATTATAATTGTCCCGGTCAATTGGTTATTAGCGGCAGTATAAAGGGCATTGAAATTGCCTGCGAACGCATGAAATCAGCAGGTGCCAAAAGAGCGTTGGTGTTACCTGTAGGTGGAGCGTTTCATTCCCCGTTAATGTTGCCTGCCAAAGAAGAATTAGCTGCTGCAATTGGAGCCACAATATTTAATACCGCAAGCTGCCCTATTTACCAGAATGTAGTAGCCAAAGCAGTGTCGGATACCAACGAAATAAAAAATAATTTAATTGAGCAACTCACCGGTGCTGTAAGGTGGACTCAGTTGGTACAGGCCATGATTGCTGATGGAGCTACCCGCTTTACCGAAGCTGGACCGGGTAAAGTTTTACAGGGCCTTGTGCAAAAAATAAATAAAGAGGTGGCGGTAGATGGTGTTAGTTAGAAATGTTTTTCGGCATTTTTAATACTGCTGCATATTTACATCATTGTAAATATTTTGCTGCAAAATTAATTAGGCACATACAAGATGATCGTTTTTTTAATTGGTAATACATGCTGGTTAAAAAGGCGATCATCTTTCTGTTTTGTGCTCTTAAAATAACATTAACTAAACACTAATTCAGTGTAACAAAATTTCAACTAATTTTAAATCAGCATTCGTCTCTGGTATAATTTTCTTCTCAGATTTACTCAATCATTCAGCAATGAAACTGTCATTTAAATGGATAGTGTCAGCAGTAAAAAACAGCAGCAAACGTAAAAAAATATTGGTTGCAGTATTGATGCTGTCCTTGCTTTTTTTTTACTTTTCTCTTCCCCAAAAATTATTTGAAACACCCACCAGTTATATCATTTACGATAGAGAAGGTATCTTACTCAATGCAACCATTGCAGCGGATGGACAATGGCGCTTTCCTGTAAATGAAAATGTGCCGCAAAAGTTTATTGACTGCATCACTACGTTTGAAGATAAGCGCTTTTTTTACCATCCGGGAATAGATCCAATTGCAATTACCAGAGCATTGCTGCAAAATAGTAAAGGCAATGGCGCAACACAAGGCGGCAGTACATTAAGTATGCAGGTAATGCGTTTGTCAAAAAAAGATAACCAACGCAACTTCTGGAATAAATTGAAGGAAAGCATTTTGGCCATCAGGATGGAATGCAGTTACACTAAAAATGAAATCCTTGCTTTGTATGCAGGCAATGCGCCCTTTGGCAGCAATGTAGTTGGGCTGGATGCTGCGGCCTGGCGATATTACGGCAGGAGTCCGCAAAAATTAAGCTGGGGCGAAATGGCAACCCTGGCTGTTTTGCCCAATGCACCCTCGTTGGTGCATCCCGGTAAAAACCGGAGCAGGCTGTTGAAAAAGCGAAATGCATTATTGGATAAATTGCGGGATGCAAAAAAACTTAGCCAAACTGATTGCGATTTAGCCAAGCTGGAACCATTACCGGGTGCGCCCTTGCCCTTACCCCAGGACGCTATTCATTTATTTCAACGGTTTAAAAAAGATAGTAAAGATGCTGAAACAGCAACACAAATAATTACTACCATTGATGGTAACCTGCAAAAAAATGTAGCCAACATTTTACAACAACATCAAGCCGTTTTAAAAGGCAATGGCATCAACAATACCTGTGCTTTGGTACTGGACGTTGAGACTGGGAATGTATTGGCTTATGTTGGTAATATTAAAGATCAGGACAATAAAGAAATGGAAAGCGATGTAGATGTTGTTGCAGCGCCCCGAAGCCCCGGCAGTGCATTAAAACCAATTTTGTATGCGGCTATGTTAAGTGATGGATTGATATTACCCAATAGCCTGATTGCAGATATTCCCATGCAGATTGGCAACTACGCTCCTCAAAATTTTGATAGGGGATACGACGGAGCTGTGCCCGCCGCCAATGCCCTTGCCAGAAGTTTGAATATACCTGCAGTAAAATTATTGCAGCAATACAAATACCAACGTTTTTACGAAACCCTGCAGCAATGCGGTATTACAACACTCAACCGGAGTGCAGATACCTATGGCCTCAGTTTAATTTTGGGTGGTTGTGAAGTTAATATGTGGGATTTAGCAGGTGTGTATGCATCCATGGCAAGAGCACTAAATCACCAGTCTTTTAACAAGGGAGAAATGGATGCAGAAGATTTTCATCCACCCAATTACTGGTATAAAAATGATTTATCGGGGAGATTAAAAGAGTCTTCAGCACTTAAAACTGTGAACTTAACAACAAGTGAAAATAGCACTGCTAATCTTAGATCAAACTCCCCTTTAGGGGATGGGGAGAGCACCCGGGTTCCGCTCGATGCAACTTCCATTTACTTCGCCTTTCAGGCAATGAAGGAAGTGATGCGGCCGGGCGAAGAGGGCTTGTGGCAACAATTTGCATCTTCCCAAACGATTGCCTGGAAAACTGGTACCAGCTTCGGTTTCAGAGATGGATGGGCCATTGGTGTAACGCCCAAAAATGTAGTGGCGGTATGGGTAGGTAATACCGATGGTGAAGGCCGGCCGGGTTTGATTGGTATTAAAACCGCTGCTCCAATTTTGTTTGATATTTTCCGTTTGTTGCCATCCGTAAACTGGTTTCCAAAGCCTAAATATAATTTTAGTTTTGTGCCAGTGTGCAGACAAACCGGCTTTAAAGCCAACCTTGATTGTGCAGCTATTGATACTTTGTTTATGCCGGTGAATGGTAATAAAGCACCGCTTTGTCCATACCACAAAATGATTAACCTGGATGCTACCGGTAATTTTAGAGTAACAGCCGAATGTGAAAGTCCATCTGCCATGCAACATAAAAGTTGGATGGTTTTATCACCAGCAATGGAATTTTATTACAAACAAAAAACGGCTGATTATAAAGTACTGCCGCCCTTTAAAGCAGGTTGTGTGTTTGCAGAAACCGGTAAAGCCATCGAAATAATTTATCCTGTAGCTGGTGCTAAAATTTATGTGCCGCTGGAAATTAACGGGGAAAAAGGCAAAACCATTTTTACCGCAGCTCATCGCAGAAGCGGCGCAAAAATTTTCTGGAGTCTTGATGATAATTTTATAACCACTACACAAAATTTTCACCAGGTAGCGCTGAACCCTACCGTGGGCAAGCATTTGATAACGCTGGTGGATGAGAATGGGGTGAGCGTATCAAGAGAGTTTGAAATTGTTGCGAAGGATTGAGAAGCTGTTTGAGTTAATTAAAATTGTATACACCAACCTTGGTAGCGGTTCAGTAAATTTAAAAAGTATTTGCTACTACATCCGCAGACATTATCAATAGCTATCAAGGATTTTATAGTTGTGATTTATTCTAGGTATTTAAATCTAACGTCAGGTTTATACCCAATAAATCTATCTGATCAAAGTCACCTGTATTTTAGGATTAACCTCCATCCTTTTAATTATTTGTTCTAAGTTTTATTGTTGCTGGAAGTGATACGTTGGTGTGTTTAAAATAATGGCCTGCTGGCATAACATTTTCGTCTGACGCCATTGGTGGGAATTCAATCCACCTCCTTAAAAGCAAAGTGATCACACCATTGTAAAAAATTACAGATTAACCCCAAAGGGGTTGAATTTGAGTAGCCGTGGGTGAAACCCATGGGCTATAGACATTGTCGCAAATCCCTGCCAACCCCAACGGGGTTGAAGAGTAATGAATTAAAATGTTTGTTGATTGAAAATGGGATTGAATTTGTTGAGGAATATTTACGCTGATGTTAATATTCAACCCCTTCAGGGTTGGTAATGTTTGGCGTTGTATACTGATACCATGGGTTTCACCCACGGCTACTCAAATTGAACCCTTTTAAGGGTTCAATGCCCAGTATAATGAGTTGCCAGATTAATATCGATTTGGGCAGTAAATCTTAAATGGGTATCAGTTTAAATAAAATCTTGCATTTAAATATGGTCGTAATGATAAGAAGAATTGCCGTCTTGATTTATTTTGGTTGGTAGGTTATCCCGGCTCAAAAAGTAGTTGTAATATGGGGTTCCTAAAGTGAATTATTCCTATAAAAATCCTTGATAGCTACTGGTATTGCAACTGCTGTCGGGGTTAAAGACCAAATTAATCAAGCAGTTTTTAATACACAGACTTTAGTAAACAAATAAATTATTTTAAGATGAACGACCCAAACAACAGCTCATTCATTACAAATATTGGAATAAAAGATTCGTCAGGGAACTGAATTTGAACGGAGCGTCGCCACTGAAGATCAATCAGGGCAATTGGCTGGTATCGAAAAGATTTTAAAAACTTTGTTATAAAAAATCTGCCTACATTTAATAGAATATTTTACATCTATAAAAATTTACAGCTATGGCTTTAGAAATGGTAGATGATCCGCAGGATCAGCAAGACTATAATGAGAACAGTAATAGTGGCGGTGGTGGCAGAAGTAGTGGAGGTGGTGGTGGAGGTGGGTTGCTGAATTTTATCCCTTTATTGTTTACACTTTTTCGGGGTGGTGGTAAAGGTTCTATATTTATTTTATTGCTCATTGCTGCTGGTTATTTTTTGTTGAGAAACCAATCTTGTGGTTCGGTTGTATCAAATGCAGTATCCGGATTTGCAAGGGGTGGTGTGCTTGATCCGAATGAGTTTAAAAAAGCAGGCGTTTACGAAGGACTTGCAGATGACAATACCAAGAATCCTTTGCCCGAAGCAGTGTCCCTGCGGCGCTTTGCACCCGACCGTCAGAACCAGGGTAAGCAAGGCTCCTGTGTTGCCTGGAGTAGTGTGTATGGGGCCCGGAGTATCATTGAA
Organism: Chitinophagales bacterium; assembly: GCA_038320245.1. Classification (GTDB taxonomy): domain Bacteria; phylum Bacteroidota; class Bacteroidia; order Chitinophagales; family Chitinophagaceae; genus Ferruginibacter. The sequence continues at coordinate 5,365 of JBBQEA010000116.1, forward strand.
AGTGCCAGCACCGCAGCCGATCCAAACAGCGTGGCTTTTAGTCCGGCATTTGTGTACAACCAAATTGGGTTGGATGGTTGCCAGGGTTCATATATTTTAAAGGCCATGGAATTTATGACCAATAAAGGGTCGGTTCCTTTCAACGATTTTCCTTACGATGAAAATGATTGCAGCCGACAGGCCACCAGCACATTGATGAACAATGCAACGCAAAATCGCATGCATGGTTTTAATCGTTTAACCGAAGGCGATGGTGTTTCCAATATTAGTTTTAGGGCAATAAAAGAACACCTGGCAAAAGATGCGCCTGTAGTTATTGGTATGATGGTTGGCGGAAGTTTTATGCAGGATATGTTGGGGCAAAAAGTGTGGCATCCAACCAACGAAGACTACAATCAGGTGGGCTTTGGCGGTCATGCTTTGTGTGTGATAGGTTATGATGACAGGCTGGAAGGCGGTGCGTTTGAAATAATGAACAGTTGGGGCCCGGAGTGGGGCGAAAATGGAATTGGTTATGTGCGCTATGCAGATTTTAATAAGTTTGTAAGGGAGGCTTATGGGATAGACCCTATGCCAAAACGTGGCCAGGCCCTTAACATAGATTTTGAATGCAGCATCGGGCTGGTAAACAACGATACCAAACAATACATTCCGCTAAAAGCCAACAACGGAAATACCTTTGCAACTAGCACTCCCGTTCGTAAAGGAACTAAGTTTAAGATTGAAATTAAAAATGCGGTGGAGTGTTATATTTATTTGTTTACCCCTTCCACTACGGGCAGCAGTTTTGTGCTGTTTCCCTACAAGCCCATTCATTCGCCATATTGCGGCATTACCGGTACAAGGTTGTTTCCACGCAAAGAATCTATCCGGGCGGATGACATGGGCAACAAAGATTTTATGGGCATTGTAGTTAGCAAACAGGCGCTTGATTACAAAGCCATCAACGATGCCATCAACAAAAGCGCACAGGCTGGTTTTGCAGCACAGCTGAATGAAGTAATTAGCAGCACCTCCATAAAAAATGTACAGTACACTAACACCAATACCGGTACCATTTATTTTAAGGCGGATGCTACAGAAAAAAATAATGTAGTGGGTTGTGTGGTGGAGATTGATAAGCAGTAAGGCGCCTCCATCTCCTAAAGGGCTTTAGAAGATACATTTGGCGAAGCTTTTGCCGAGAGACGAGAATTTGTAATTTTGTAAAAATGAAATTTATATGACAACTTTATCTATTCGCCAAAAGCTACATGAGTTTATTGATGCCGTCGAGGAAAAAAAGGTTAAAGCCATTTATACAATTTTCGAAGATGAAATAATTCATGGTGAAAGAATTAGTATTGAACAATATAATAAAGAGATAGATGAGGCAATGGAGGAAGTAAAAAAAGGCGAAGTATATAGTCATGATGAAGTTGTAAAAATGTCAAAGGGCTGGTGATGGCAACAAGAAAAGTAAGCTGGACAAAAACAGCGGTAAAGCAGTTTAATAACGCAATCAATTATATCCGGGAGGATTCTGAAAAACAGGCAGAAAAAGTAAAGCAAATCATTCTCAATAAAGTAAATAAACTATCAAACGACAACATAGTTCACCGTCAAGATCAGTACAAAAGAAATAATGATGGAAATTACCTGTTCTTCGAAATTTTGCACTATCGCATTGCATATTTTACAACTCCAAAAGAAGTATTTATTATCCGGGTAACGCATACAAGCAGAGAGCCAAAAACTTACTAAAATTAAAATTGTAATGAGAAAAGTATTTCTTCTATTTTGCATCTTCTTCAGCCTAATATCCTTTGCTCAGGATAAAAAACTATACAATCCTCAAGCCGATGCAGCAGCTGATATTGCAGCAGCCATAGAGAATGCATCGAAAGAAAATAAATTTGTATTAATACAGGCTGGTGGCAACTGGTGTGGCTGGTGCATCGAGTTTTACCGGTTTTGTAAAGCAGATACACAGATTGATTCCATCGTGAAGAGTAGTTTTGTTGTGTACCATCTTAACTGGAGTAAAGAAAACGAGAACAAACCCATCTTTACCAAATATGGCTATCCACAACGGTTTGGCTTCCCGGTTTTTATAATTCTCAATGCAAAAGGCGAGCGTATTCATACGCAAAGCAGTGCATATTTGGAAGACGGGAAAAAGAGCTACAACAAAGAAAAAGTATTGGAGTTTTTAGAAATGTGGACACCCCATGCACTTGATGCTTCAAGTTATAAAAATTGATACGGGTGGGTGGGTGAATGGCGAATTGGTGAATGGTGAATGGTCAATGGTGAATTGCACCAACATTTTATAATGCTCCATAGGAGGGGCATGTTAGTAGCAGAAACAAATGACCAATTACATTATTTTATAAAGCTCCATAGGAGCGACATGTTTGTAGCAAAAGCAATGATATAGTGAGGATATATTGTTTAAACACCCAAACAATTCAATTTAAAAGTATTTCACCAATCACCAACAATAATTGCCACATGACAGCTGCTGATCGGTTTATAAAACTGGTAAAACATCCAATAAAATTCAACCTGTTTTTATTGACAAAGTTACCCAGCGCATTCTTTTGCGGCGTAAGGGTAAAATCAATCAATGAAGAAAATGCAGTAGTAACTGTTCCCTACAAATGGCTTAGCCAAAACCCATTTAAAAGTACCTATTTTGCTTGCCTGGCGATGGCTGCAGAATTGAGTACAGGCATACTAAGCATGATGAATACTTACGAGCGTAAGCCGGCAATTTCAATGCTGGTTACCGGGCTTGAAGCCAGCTATTTTAAGAAAGCAACCGGCACAACCTTTTTTACCTGCGAGGATGGTGTTGCCATAAAAAACTGCATTGAGGAAGCTATTAAAACCGGGGAAGGAGTTACTATAAAAGCCAAATCAACCGGCAGGAATACAGCAGGGGAATTGGTGGCAGAGTTTTATATTACCTGGAGTTTTAAAACTAAGAGAAGTAAGTAATGGTTTAGTACTTTGTAAGTATCATTAATTTTAGTGGACTTAGGTTTAGCCGGTTTATGCGTTTAGTTTACAAACTAAGTAATAAACCATTGAAAGCAAAAATTTTCAAAAAATACAATGAGCAAGTTGCCAATTGGTATGCCGTACAAGAGGGCGATGCAACAATGCTGCCCAAAGCTTTTCTGTCTGGACCCCAAAATGTATTTTATTTGAATACCCAAAAGTTTTTTTCTTTTACGATAGTTAAAGCTTAGGTTTCTTTTCTCAAACTTTCACTAACTTACCCATCACTAAATTTTGTAACGATGAAAATAGCTTTCCATGGAGCCGCACGTACAGTTACGGGTTCCAAACACTTACTTACGCTTACTAACGGCAAAAAATATTTACTGGATTGTGGCATGTTTCAGGGCATGGGGAAAGATACCGATGCTATGAACAGGGTATGGGGTTTTAATCCTGCCGAGGTTGATTTTCTCATTTTATCACATGCTCATATTGACCACAGCGGGCTTATTCCCAAGCTGGTAAAAGATGGTTTTGATGGTAAAATATTTTGTACGCCTGCCACAAAAGCTTTAACTGCTGTGTTGCTGGAAGATTCTGCCGGTATACAGGAGAATGATGTTAAATACGAAAATAAACAACGGGCACAACAGGGCTTGCCCTACCTGCGACCTTTATACGAAACCCAGGATGCCATTAATGCCATGCGGAATTTTGTGGAAGTGGAATATGGCAACTGGCAAAGTATTGATGAAAATATTGAATTGATGTATACCGATGTTGGTCATATAATTGGCAGTGCTGCGGTACATTTAAAAATAAAAGAAAACGGGGTTGTAAAACGCCTCACATTTAGCGGAGATGTGGGCAGGTACCGGGATGCTATTTTGCGGTCGCCGGAAGTATTTCCGCAGGCAGATTTTATTTTATTAGAATCTACCTATGGCAACAGCCTGCATGATGCAAATACCACTACACCCGATCAGTTGCTGCAATGGATAGACAAAGCCTGTCTGCAAAAAAAGGGCAAGCTTATTATACCTGCCTTTAGTGTGGGCCGTACACAAGAAATTTTATATGCACTTAATCAATTGGAACTGGAGCGGAGATTGCCGGATCTGGAATATTTTGTTGATTCGCCCCTGAGTGTGGAAGCGACGCAGATTGTAAAAAACTATCCGGCCTATTTCAATAAAACCATCCAAAAAATTTTAGAGGTAGATGAAGATCCATTTGGTTTTAAAGGATTGAAGTTTGTGAAATCAGTAGAAGAATCTAAAATGCTCAACTTTAAGAATGGCCCGTTGGTAATTATTTCTGCAAGTGGTATGGGAGATGCCGGCCGGGTAAAACATCACATCAGTAATAATATTGAAAGTAGCCGCAATACAATTTTATTCAGCGGTTATTGCGAGCCAAGAAGTGTGGGCGGCAAACTTTTAAATGGAGTTAAAGAAATAAAATTATTTGGAGTAGTGCATGAAGTAAATGCAGAAATAGCTGCCATCCGAAGCATGAGTGCCCATGGAGATTATGAAGACCTTTGCCAGTTTCTTGCCTGTCAAGATGCTAAAAAAGTACAGCGGCTTTTTTTAGTGCATGGTGAATATAAAGTACAGCAGGCATTTCAGCAGCGGCTTTTGAACAAGGGTTTTTCTGATGTAGAAATCCCCGAAATGCATGCGGAGATTGGGTTGGGGTAGGCGGTGCAAATAATTACAAAAAAAGCTGATAACCATTAGTAAGGCTGTCAGCTTTTTTGTTACAAATAAAATCTGTTACTACGTTCCGTTTTTGGTCTATTAAAAAATTACACAAAAGGCTGACTGATAGAAGGGCTTGGTTGCGAAAACCATTTTGGACCATCGGCAGTTATATAGGCACAGTCTTCCAGCCTTACACCAAATTCGCCCGGTATAGAAATGGTTGGTTCTACGCTAAAACACATACCCGGTTCAAACAATTTTTTATTACCTTTTACCATATTTCCCCACTCATGTCCATCCATTCCAATGCCATGACCTGTGCGGTGGGGCAGGCCCGGCAATTTATACCCCGGGCCGAAACCTGCATCTGTAATTACTTTACGGGCAGCAGCATCAACCAGTTCGCAGGCTACTCCAACTTTAGCAGCTGCAAATCCTGCAGCCTGTGATTGTTGTTCCAGGTTCCATATTTCGAGTTGCCTTTTGGTTGGCTCACCAAATACTACTGTACGGGTTATATCAGATGAATAACTATGCACACTACATCCGCAATCCATCAATACAATATCTCCCTTTTGTAGTTTACGTGGATGTATGCTGCCATGTGGAAAAGCGGAAGATTCTCCAAACAAGCAGAGTGCAAAATCAGGATTTCCGCCCAACTGCCTTTGCGCTGCATTTATAATGGATGATAAATCGCTCTGCGCCATGCCTTCTTTAAGTTGGCTGATACCAACTTTTATGGCAGCTACAGTAATATCACTTGCCTTTTGCATCAGCGCTAATTCAGCAGCAGATTTTATCATGCGGCAAGGGATGGTTACTGCATCTGCACTTATATAATTTAAATGAGGTGCTTCTTTTCTGATACCGTCCATTATAAAAAAGCGCATCCGCTCTTCTATGCCAATGGTGCCTGCAGCAATGCCTGCATTCTTAAAAACAGTGGTAATTAATTTGTAAGGACTTTCATCTTCCTGCCAGGCGTACACTTCTTTTCCAATGCTGATGAGTTCCCGAAAACGGGCTTCTTCAAATCCCGGACAAATATATTTTACCGTTCCTTTTGCCGGTATAATTGCAACCATTGTTCTTTCGCTTTGTCCCCAACTAATGCCTGTAAAATATTCCAGCGTGGTACCGGAATCCAGCACAATTGCGCTGATTTTATTTTCGGCCATCAGGCGCTGTGCCTTTGCAACCCGTTCCTCCCGTTCCTTTACTGTTATGGGTTTTGCGTCATCAGCCATAGACTTCAATTTATTTATTACAGTACTATTGCCTGCTTTTGCATGCACAGAGCTGCCAAAGCCAATACCGCTAATAATGCCGGTACCTGCCATCGCTGAAAATCGTAAAAAGGTTCTTCTTTTAAGGCTCATAGAAATTGATTGAGGTGGAATTTATTTTGTTTTAAAGGTAGGGGATTATTGGATTGATTGGGAGGATGTGTTGGATTGTTAAAATAATCTGTTTAGACTGTCGGCCAATAAAATGCCTGTTTAAATAATGGCCATTATCCAAAAGTAAACACAACAATACACCCGGTCTTTTGGTTAGAGCAACATTCAGCCAACCTATATTTGATTTTGTAAATCTCGTTAGATATTCTATTTAGAATTTCCATTTTTAGTTGTTTTTTAGACAAGCTATTTCAGGACGAGACAGTTGTCGGAAGTTTGATTGTGAAGCCACACTTGCAGCAATATTTTTGTTAGCGACCGTTTTTGTTAGTCAGCATGAGAAGTTCATCTATATGGATAAAAATGCTTGATATTTAAAGTGTCAAATTCCAATTCGTGTACAACAGCGGTTGCAGCTATAAAGAGGTCGGGTTTATCAATTGTCTTACGTTTTATTTTTAGTTGATCCGTAATTTTAGCTGCTTGTCTGGCCGCCTTGCCATCAAAATCAAGAACTGTAAATCTTGGTAACATACCGTTCCAAAAATCAACATGAATTGGTTTGGCTCCATTCATTACTTCAAATTCGGTTATACTTGATTTGAAGAGCTGCTTGTAGTTTTTAAAGTGACTCACTAATCTTGAATTGTTCTTATCTGTCTTACGGAAATACTCAATAAGAATAGTGGTATCCACCATTAACTTTTTGTCCGCCATGCCGCAATGCTTTTTCTATTTTCTTCAATATTTTGAATGTCTTTAGAATTGTAAACAGGACCATTCAAAAGATAATTGATAAAGTCGTCGTCTTGCGTTTTTTCTACCTGTTCTTCATTCAATTCTGCTCGCAATTTTGCCTTCTGACTTGGCGATAAAGTCTTAACGATTGTCAATAGCTGCTGAAAAGGTACTTGTACTTTCAATTCCATATCTCAAATTTACTTATTTTGTCAACACGGGGCAACTTAATGGAAAAATGGTGGCTAACGATTGAGTATTGCTACAGGCAGGGATTCGATAGCTATCGGATTCATTTTTGTTCCTGCCAGGAACAAATGCTCATTGAAAAACTAGAATTGAAGATAACAACTAAAAGCTAAATTATTAACGCTGCCCCAATATTGCAAAACCCCATGTGTTAGCGGTTCGGGCGTTCTTGTAAGCTGTCATTCAGTTCCATATTTCATTCTTTTCTGTCAGTATTATTGGATTACCATCAGTAACTACAATGGTATGTTCATGCTGTGCCATAAAGCCAGCTTTATTGCCTACCATTGTCCAACCATCATTAAGCGTTTCTGCATAGGTTGATGTTGTTGTTATAAATGTTTCAATGGCCACAACAGCGTTTTTCTTAAATCTTGTTTGGTTAAATCGGTCTCTGTAATTTGCTATTTCGCATGGCTCTTCGTGAAGACTTCTGCCTATTCCATGCCCTGTCAGGTTCTTGATTACTTTGTAACCACGTTTCTTCGCTTCTGTTTCTATTAAATGTCCTATGTCAGAAATTCGAACTCCACCTTTTATATTGTAGATAGCTTTATGCAAAATCAGTTTTGATGCGTCAATAAGTTTTTGGTGTTTATTAATGTCTTGGCCAAGTACAAAAGAGCATCCGTTGTCCGACCAAAAGCCGTCAAGTTCTGCTGAAACATCAATGTTTATCAAATCGCCTTCTTTTAGAATTCTTTTGTCGGAAGGAATACCATGACAAAATTCATTGTTTACACTTATACAAGTCTGCCCTGGAAAACCATAGGTAAGAAACGGTGCTGATTTTGCACCAAAATCCGAAAGTATTTTTCCCCCATAGTTATCTAATTGTTTAGTTGTCATACCCGGCTGGGCGTAGTCTTTCATTTCTTTTAAAGTGCAAGCAACGGCTTCGCTTGCCTTTTCCATACCGATTAGTTCCGTTTCTTTCGTTATTGACATATTCGCTTTATCTGTTTAGTTGTGTGTGGTGTCTTGTAGCCTGGCCACTAAGGTTCGAGTATTGCTGTAGGCAGGGGAATTTATTGAATGTCCTGGCCGGAACAAATGCTGATTGAAAAACTGAATTTGAAGATAACAACAAAAAGCCAAATTACTAATGTCCAGCCGAAACTGAAGCTGATAGCGACACACAAATGCCGAAGATAACTTCCGTCCGCCCGTATTTTGCCAAACCTGATGTTGGCAGCTGGTGTTTCTACTTGTGTCATAAAATACTTTCTCGTAATAAGTAACCATGAATAGAACCTCGTTCAATCATAAAGTCAAGTATTGGAATTACTTTATTTTTCAACTTTATTTCTTCTTTGATTTTTTGTCTGTTGATGAAGACAAACTTTCTTAAAAAATTTTCCAAGTAATATAGAGTGTTTGATTCTAAATCGTCAAGATTTATTAATTTGTTGTTTGACACAATTGTATAAATCCAATCAATACCTTCGTCTTTAAAGTTTGCCCCGATTGAATTTAAAACTTTGACAACAGAATACAATACAGCTGGAATGTTCCCTAGTTCTTTTGAAGCGTTTGTATAAAGTGATAAATTCCCCTTTTTTAAGCTACGCCACTCTTCAATTCCTTCATGCCACCAACGCCATGCGAACAAATAATTTATAATAATTTCTTTTAAATGATAGCCACGTGGATTTGAACAAAGTTCTTTTATTTTCGGATATAGATTGTTCCATATGTTCCAAAATTGTTCATATTTGTTTATGTAATCTTCTGCACTTACTAATTCTGAAATAAATGAAGCTGTTTCTTCTGTTGAAGAAAACGAATCAACAAATGGTTTAAGATATATGTCAATTTCGCTTTTTTCTCTTTCTAAAATGAAATAAGCAAACCTTTTGAAAATATGTAACCGTAAAGAATAAATATTGGAATCATCTCCCGAATCATCTTTGTAACTTCTTCTATCTTTAAGCAACTGTGGTGCCAAAAAGGACAAAGATTTAGAATAGATATCTAAGTGAGTTTTATCTTTTGTGTCGGAAGGAATTAATTGAAGAACTATTCCCAAACCATGAATGTCAATTGAAGAAATATCGTTTATATCAAATGATATATTCTCAAAAGTAAAATCAGAATTTGTCTTTTCTAGTTCTTCTAAAATCGAACTTTTAGAAATTCTACCCCAACCAATTTCTTTTCTTTTTTGAGCAATGCTCTTTTTATAAAGAGGCTTAAGTTTTATATAACCGAATAATATTGATTGAGCAACTTTGGGATTTTGCTCCCATAGTTTTGAATTATGAATAGATTCAATAACGTAATCACATATTCTTTTATAAGCACCGAGAGATGTTTCATCCAAAAGAGTCAAAAGCATGATTGAAATATAATCTTCTGCTTCTTCCGAATATTCATTTATTAGTGCCGGAATCGCATGGACTGATGCTTCAACTCCATCACTTATTTGGTAATCATAATCATCGGCAAAAAGATTAGATATTGTTGCAAGAACTATTTCTTTGCAAAAAGCTTTATCGTCTTTTGATAGTTTGTCTTTGTGTTCAAGTAATAATTTAGAACACGAAAAAGCAGGTATGGAATAATCAAACATACCTATTCCGTTTCGCCCCGATTTCAGTTCTTCAACAAGTTGTTTTGTTTCTGATAATGCTAAAAGAGGATTGTTGTCATATTCCTCTTGTTTGGTGGTTTTGGTTTGATTTCTTCCACCAACCAAAAAATCCGACCACACTCTTAGCGAAGAATATTTAAAAACATCTTGGTATTGATTTAAGGCTTCTTCACTTTCCTTTCTAAGTTCATCAGAAAGTTCTTTTGGACTGAATTCTATTCGTAAATGGTTGTCGTCATGTTTTAATACTTTTGGTATTAGATTTCGCCTGTCCATTCTTGCCAATAAAATTCCGTAAGATTTACTTGTTGAAGCATTTAATTTGTGTTGGTCAATTATCGTATACAATTTTTGGATGAATTCCGTGTTTTGTTCTTCTGTAAATCCTTTTACTCCAAAAAGCTGATAATTCAAAAACAATGATTCTAAATTTGAGTTTCTATGTTTATCCTCACAAGATTTCAATCTTTCATCTGTGTATAAAATGTCCTTGATTTTATCCATTCCATACCCAATTGAATACAACGATTTTGCTTGGAACTCATTTGTGCACCTGAAAGTGTCCAAATGAAATAATTCTATTGTTTTGAATAAAGTCAAAGCAACATCATAGAACTTATCAGGATTTGCAAGCACAACGCTACAAACAACAGAAGTAAGAGAAGCAGATTTTGATTGAGTAAGAATTCTTAGAAGTATATTCTGAATTATTTCTGACTTTAGGATTTGAGAAAACTCTAAAAGAGTTTTTTCTAATGCCATATGTATTGACTGTAATACGTGTGGAACAACAGGGCTTCC
>JBBQEA010000117.1:0-15684 GCA_038320245.1 Chitinophagales bacterium
CATAGTTGCTGAATTTTGCAGAAAGTGGCACTGATTTAATTTGCTTGGTATTGAGTGTAATTTCATCCCCCACCACACCATCGCCCCTTGTAGCAGCACGGCTCAGCAAATCATGATCATAAATCAGGGAAATACTGGCTCCGTCAAACTTAGGTTCAATACAGTATTCCACTACATCCTCCCCGGAAAGCTCTCTTGCCTTTCTATCCCAGTCCAATAAATCTGCTGCATTGTAAGAGTTTTCCAGCGAAAGCATTGGCACCAAATGTTCTACTTTCAAAAACTCGCTGGTTAATCCGGTACCCACTCTTTGCGTAGGTGAGTCAGGAGTTACCAGGCCGGGATGTTCTTTTTCTGTTTGCTCTAATAATTTATATAAAGCGTCGTACTCTGCATCGCTGATGAGCGGATCGTTTTGAACATAATAACGGTACTCATGAAATTGAAGGATAGCTCTTAAGGTTTCAATATTATTACTGTCAACTATTATCGATTTATTGGCAGATAAAGATGAAAGCCAGTCTTTGGTGGTTTGCTGTAATCCTGATGTCGGTTCCTTGTTGTACATATAATTTACTTGATTGGCTCAAAGTTAAAATTTATGATATCAGCATTTATAGTATTTTTAGGAAAATAATTTTTATGCATAGTAATAACCGGTTGTTGACTATTTTTTTCAGTTTATTTATATTAAGCACCAGCGCTTGTAAATTCAGGCAAAAGGTAAGCAGCATAGTGCATCATGCAAAAATTTATACTGCCGATAAAAATTTTTCTATACAACAAGCCATGGCTATCCAGGATGGCAAAATTGTAGCTACCGGAAGCAATGACGAAATTTTAAAAGCATATGATGCAGATGAAATTACAGACATGGCGGGTAAAAATATATACCCCGGATTTATAGATGCCCATTGTCACTTTACGGGCTATGCCACCGATATGTGGAAATGCGATGTAACCGGTACCACTTCATTTGAAGAAGTGATGGAGCGGTTAACAAAGTATGCTGCTACCGCTAAAACAACCTGGTTGTTTGGAAGAGGCTGGGACCAGAATGACTGGGCGGTAAAAGAGTTTCCAACAAAGGAAAAACTAGACGCATTGTTTCCCGACAGGCCGGTATTTTTAAAAAGGGTAGATGGCCATGCGGCCCTTGTAAATCAAAAAGCAATGGATATTGCCGGTATTACCACTTCTACCAAAATTGATGGAGGAAATATAGAAATAAAAGATGGCGTGCTAACCGGCATCCTGGTAGATAATGCAATGGACATTGTAGAAAATAAAATTCCGTTGATTGACGATAAACTGGCTGTGCAATATTTTTTGCAGGCGCAGGATTCCTGTTTTTCATACGGGCTTACCGGTGTGCATGATTGCGGCATCAGTGAACATACCGTTCAACTGGTAGACGAAGCACAACAGGCCGGCAGTTTAAAAATGAAAATATTTGCACTACTCAGTGATAATGCTCAATATTATGATAGTTGGTTGAAAAAGGGTCCTTACAAAACACATGGGCTACATGTTGGTGGATTTAAAATGTATGCTGATGGTGCACTTGGTTCAAGAGGAGCCTGCCTATTGCAAGATTACACAGATAAGCCCGGCTGGAAAGGCTTTTTACTGAATACGCCTGACCATTTCAAAACGATTGCGAACAAACTCAGCCATTCAAAATTTCAATTGTGTACGCATGCCATTGGCGACAGTGGTAACAGAGAGATATTGAAAATTTATGCCGAAGTATTGAAAGGTAAAAATGATTTGCGTTGGAGGATAGAACATGCACAGGTGGTAAATGAAATGGATTTTAATTTGTTTGGTGCGTCCAGCATCATCCCAAGTGTGCAGCCAACACATGCCACCAGCGATATGTATTGGGCTGGCGATCGGCTTGGGCCTGTAAGGATAAAAACGGCCTACGCCTACAAACAGTTATTAAATCAAAATGGTTGGATGCCACTGGGTACCGATTTTCCGGTAGAAGATATCAATCCCTTTAAAACATTTTTAGCGGCAGTGGCAAGGGTAGATGCAAAGGGGTATCCTAATGGAGGCTTTCAGCCGGAAAATGCACTTACAAGGCAGGAAGCCTTACTAGGTATGACATTATGGGCTGCCAAGGCTGCCTTTGAAGAAAACGAAAAGGGCAGCCTGGAAATGGGTAAAGCTGCTGATTTTATTATCCTGGATACCGATTTGCTTAGTTGCCCTGTATCATCCATCCTGCAAACAAAAGTGCTGGCAACATTCGTAGACGGCAAAAAATTATTTGGAAAATAACTTAAACAAATTTTTGCGGTATTAACTTAATGTGTTTAATTTACACATTAAACGCTGCTATATGAATAAAATATTACTCTCTGTAAGTATTGTTTTTTTGTCGCTTTTCGCAAAGGCTCAATTATTAACATGGTCCTCCCAATTTCCCAACGATAATTCTACCATTGTTATTACCATGGATGCAACTAAAGGTAATAAGGGTTTATTGGATTATGCCGGAACAGTATATATGCACTTTGGTGTAATAACAAATTTAAGTACAACGAATAGTGACTGGCGATACGTGCCTACTAGCTGGGCAACCACTACCGCTCCTGCCGCTACGTCCTTAGGAAACAATAAGTGGTCTATTACCATTACCAACCCAAGGGCATATTTTAATTCAGCGGCAGGTGGTGTACCAGCCGGAGAAACAATTTTAAAAATCGCATTGCTGTTCAGGGATGGAGCCGGTACCAAGGTTCAAAAAAATACTGATAACAGTGATATGTTTGTCCCTATTTATCCTGCCGGAAGCAATAACATCGTATTTACAAACCCGGCATTGATACCAACTTTTAATTTATCAAACGAGTTAATAAATACCAGCCTTAACCAGCAGGTTGCTGTAACCGCTTTAGCTTCTTCAACAGCAGGTAGTTTAAAGCTTTATTTTAATGGAACGCAGGTTGGCAGTACGGTTGTTGGAGCCAATTCTATTAGCGGCAGTTCAACGATTGTGCAGGCAGGCACACAGCGGTTTATAGCCGAACTTATTTTAAACGGTACAAGCTATTATGATACCTTACAATTTTATGTACCTCCTGTAAATGTTATTTTACCGCTTCCGGCGGGAGTAAAAGAAGGGATTAATTACTGGCCCGGTTGCGACTCCGTTACCCTTGTATTGTATGCGCCTAATAAACAAACCTCCGTAGTGCTGGGCGATTTTCAACCTGATGCATGGTTGCCACAGGCCGTAAATCAAATGAATAAAACAGCTGATGGTATTTATTATTGGATTACACTTAAAGGACTTACACCTGGCTTTGAATATTCGTTTCAATACCTGGTTGATAATACAATTTATATTGCTGATCCGTATTCAGAAAAAATATTGGACCCGTGGAATGACAAATATATTCCAACAGCTACCTATCCGGGGTTAAAGCCATATCCAACAGATGCCAATGTAAATGCAGGTACCAACGGATATATAAGCGTATTTAAAACCTGCTCAACAGCTTACAACTGGAAAGTAAACAACTTTGTAAAACCAGATAAACGAAATCTGGTAACTTATGAATTGTTACTTCGTGATTTTGGAGATGCCCGTAATTACCAGATGCTGATAGATAGCATCAATTATTTTAAACGTCTTTGTATTAATTCTATAGAACTGATGCCGGTGAATGAATTCAGCGGTAACGAAAGCTGGGGTTACAATCCAACATTTTATTGTGCGTTGGATAAGGCATACGGAACCAAAGATAAATTCAAGGAATTTATTGATTTATGTCATCAAAATGGAATAGCGATAATATTGGATGTGGTATACAATCATATGGATGCATATAATAATCCCCAAGGCCGTCTTTATTGGGATGCTGCTATTGGAAAACCTGCTGCCAATAGTCCATGGTTTAACCAAAATGCTCCGCATCCTTATGGCGTTTTTGAAGATTTAAATCATACATCAGTAGCTACACAAAATCTTGTAAAACGTGCGCTGGATTACTGGATTCAGGAATATAAAATTGATGGTTACAGGTTTGACCTTGCTAAAGGGTTTACCCAAAAAGTTACCGATGGTACAACAGTTGAAGATTTTGATGGTAGCCGCCTTACAAATTTAAACCGGTATTACGATTACGTTGTACCAAAGTATCCCGGAACCTATATGATTCTGGAATTTTTAGGGCAGCAACGTACAGAAGAACAGCAATATGCTAATAAAGGATTTTTATTATGGAGCAACAACAACTATACTTACAGCGAAGCTTCTAAAGGTTTTGGAAACGGTTCCGATTTTTCCAGAGTAATGTACAACAGCAGCCAAACTAATTTCAGCAGACCAGCAGCGTTTGGCTATATGGATAGTCATGATGAAGAAAGAGTGATGGTGAGAACCATTCAAAGCGGTAATCAGTCCGGTGGCTATAATGTAAAAAATCTATCCACAGCATTGGATCGGCAGGCTGCAACAGCTGCGGTATTTTTCACCACACCGGGGCCAAAAATGGTTTGGCAGTTTGGTGAAAGAGGCTATGATGTAAGTATTAATTTTGGTGGGGACAGGGTTGCTAATAAACCGCCTAAATGGGAACAGATGCTGGAACCAGACAGAATTAAATTGTACAATGTTTATAGTAAGCTTATTAACTTAAGAACTTCCAATGCAGATGTGTTTAACAGTTCTAATTTTAATTATGATTTTTACGACAATAATGGGTTGTATAAAAGATGCCAGATTACTGATAACGCTGCCAGCGGATTAAAAATAAATGCAGTAGCTAATTTAGATGTTGTAGCACAAACCCGAAATATAGGATTCCAAACTACAGGAGACTGGTACAATTACGTAAGCAATGGAACAGGGACTGGCTTTAATGGAGGTACTGATGCTAAATTTAATCTTGCAACCGATAACCAGAACATTACTTTGCAGCCGGGGGAATACCATGTGTATATTTATCATCCGGCTAATGTGTATATGTTTATTGGTGGCGGTAATTGGAACGACCCTGCCAACTGGACTTACAATACAATGCCGCCAGCTGTTTTACCGAGTGGGTCCGAAATATTTGTGAATCCTTGCCTGGGTAGTCAGTGTGTGCTAAATGTTACGCAATCCATTTTACCGGGAGCTAAAATTACCGTTATGATGGGCAAAAAATTGCTTATTCCCCTTAATCTTGCTATCAGTAATAATTAAAAAACATGCCCAATAGCGACCAATCATTACAAAGCGCTGCACAAAAATCCCTGCGCATTATTCAATCTGAGGTTGAGAATATTAACAAGATTGCCTTATCCGTTGACTGCGTGATATTTGGTTTTGACGAGAGTAAACTGAAGGTGTTATTAATAAGGAGTGATTTAAAAAATTATCACGGTAAATGGTCTTTGCTGGGTGATCTTGTTTTCCCCAACGAAGATTTGGATGCTGCAGCTTATCGGATTCTAAAGCAGCGAACCGGGCTAAGTGATGTGTACCTGGAGCAGGTGCATACATTTGGAAAGATTAACAGGCATCCTGCTGGAAGAGTTGTATCGGTTGCTTATTACTCATTAATAAATGTACAGCATCATAAATTGAATATTCTTGAAAACGAATTGCATTGGCATGATGTAAAAAGTGTAACAGACCTCGCTTTTGATCACCAACAAATTTTTGACACCTGTTTGCAGCAATTGCAAAAACGGGTACAGGAACATCCGCTTGGGTTTAACCTGCTGCCCAGAAAGTTTTCTTTAAGAGAGCTGCAAAATTTATACGAGGCTATACTGGATATAAAAATGGATAGGCGCAACTTTAGAAAGAAATTTTTTGCAATGGATTTCTTAACAGATATCAATGAAATGGAGCAGGATGTAGCTCACCGGCCAGGCAAATTGTACAAGTTTGACTTTGATAAATACGAAAAGAAAAAGAAGAAAATGTCTGGAATTGATTTTTAGATATCTTATTAGCTGCACCAATAGAAACAAAAGAAACTGCGTTATAATAAAAGTTTAAAAATTAAAGCCCTTTGTTTATTATTTCTTTCACGTAAACAACTAATTTTTTAACAATATTTTTTAGATCAAAAAATATTGATTATTATTGTGTAATTATTACACATTATCATATCAACCAATTTATACTAACAAAAATGGTTGCTCTATGAAATGCTAACAACGATATGATTTGCGTATGAAAATGAACAGCATTGCCCTGCTGCACTGCCAACAACTAACTTATACAAATTCATCCTGCTTAGGTATTTCATCGGCCATTTAAAAATTATGCAAATGAAAAAGAGCATTAAAAGGCTTTACGAGTTGTTTTCGGAAACGATTACACTAACGATTGTACTTACTTTTTTTACAACCCTTGCCATGGCGCAAAATGTTGTAACCGGTAAAGTAACTGAATCAAAAAATAACACCCCGTTGGGTGGTATTACAGTATCTGCAAAAGGTACCAGGGTATCAACACAAACAGCTAGTGACGGTACTTTTAGAATAAACGTACCCGCCAATGCAACCACACTGCTTGTAACTTCCATAGGCTATGCCACACAGGAAATTACCATTGCCGGTAGTACTGTAAATGTGCGCATGGTAGAAGCTACCCAGCAATTGAGTGATGTGGTAGTAATAACTTATGGCACCAGAAAGAAAAGCGATTTAACGGGTGCAGTTACAGCCATCACCACAAAAGATTTTCAAAAGGGCAACATAAACTCATCGGAGCAATTGCTACAGGGTAAAGTGGCCGGTTTACAAATTACATCAGGTGGCGGTAGCGCTGGTGGCGGCAGCCGTATCCGCATTAGGGGCGGTGCATCTTTAAATGCAAGTAACGATCCATTGATAGTAATTGACGGTGTACCTGTTGAAAGTAATGGCATCAGCGGCAATGGCAACATTTTAAACACCATCAACCCAAATGATATTGAATCAATGAGTGTTTTAAAAGATGCATCTGCTACAGCATTGTATGGTTCAAGAGCTAGTAATGGTATCATTATTATAACTACAAAAAAGGGCTCCAAAGGAAAGGTTAAATTCAATTACAACACACAGGCAAACCTTTCTAAAGTGGGTAAAACTGTAGAAGTGTTAACTGGTGATGAGGTTAGAAGTATCCTTAACGAAGACGCTTCAAAAACAGGTAGTACTACCTATACAAAGTTATTGGGTACTGCCAATACCAACTGGCAAAACCAAATATACCAGCAGGCATTGGGCTGGGATAATAACATTAGCGCAAGCGGTATGCTGGGTAATGTTTTACCATTCCGTTTATCGGCAGGTTATTTAACGCAGGAAGGTATTTTAAAAACAGATAAATTTAACAGGCTTACAACTTCTTTAAACCTTTCACCAAAGTTTTTTAAAGATCATCTTTCTGTAAACGTAAATGCAAAACTCAGCCAGACAAAAAACCGTTTTGCTGATGGATCTGCGGTTGGTTCTGCGGCTTCGTTTGATCCTACACAAAGTATTAATCAAACTAACGCTTATGGTGGAAATTTTGAATGGTTACAGTCAAATGGTACACCGATTGGTACTGGTGGTGGGTCTTCCCAGCCCAATCCACTTTCTTTATTGAATTTCAGGAATAATAATTCTGTTGTTAACCGCTTTATTGGGAATATTCAACTGGATTATAAATTACATTTTTTACCCGATTTACATTTTATTGTTAATGCCGGTTTAGATCATGCTTTTGGAAAAGGAGATGATATTTCATCACCGAAATTGGTTACACAGGTGCAGGCTAACGCAGCAGGAAGGTTTACCCATTATGCTCAATTTAAAGACAACAGCATCCTGGAAACATCTTTGTATTATGCAAAAGATATCAAGTCAATTAATACCAAGGTAGATGTATTGGCAGGCCATACTTACCAGGATTTTGTAACCAATGTTTACAACTATGAATCCTATTCAACTGATGGTAAAATTATTGCCGGCACAGAACCTACTTTTGTAACAGATAAGCCACAAAACAGGTTAGAATCTTACCTGGGCCGAACCAATATTACCATCAATAATAAATACCTGATTACAGCATCTATCAGAAGAGACGCAAGTTCTAAATTTTCTGAAACCAACCGGGTTGGTTATTTTCCAGCGGTAGCACTTGCATGGAAGTTAAAGGAAGAATTATTCAGAACTTCTTCTGTAGTAAGTGAATTAAAAGTAAGATATGGCTGGGGAATTACCGGTCAGCAGGATGGAATTGGAAACTATAGTTATTTACCAGTTTATTCTTTGAGCAATAATGCAGCGCAATACCAGTTTGGCAACACATTCAACGGATTCTCCAGACCCGGCGCTTACGATCCGGATTTAAAATGGGAAACTACCACTACTAATAATATTGGGTTGGATTTCGGTTTTCTTAAAAACAGAATTTCAGGTTCAGTTGAATTGTATCAAAAGAAAACCAAAGATTTGCTGAGCGTTGTTCCGGTAGCTGCAGGCGCAAACTTTAATATTGAATTGCTTACCAATGTAGGTAATATCGAAAATAAAGGAGTTGAGTTTACCATCAATACAACACCTATTAAAAACAGGGATTTCTCCTGGGATTTTGGTTTTAATATTACCTATAATCAATCTAAAATCACCAATTTGCTTAAGCAAAAAGATGCAAACTTTAAAGGCATTCCAACAAGTGGTATTGCAGGTGGTACCGGAAATAACATCGGCAGGCATTTAGTAGGCTATGCACCATATACCTTCTTTGTATACAAGCAGATATATGATGAAGCCACCGGTAAACCAATTGAAGGATTGTATGAAGATTTAAACAGAGATGGTATTATTAATGATGCAGATCGCTACCTCTATAAAAAGCCTGCGGCAGATATGTTATTTGGTGTAAATACGCAGTTTAATTACAAAGAGTTTTACCTGGGTTTTGCGGCACATGCCAGTTTGGGAAATTACATGTACAACAACTATTTCTCCAATTCAGGTGTTTTAAGGGCTATGAAGAATCCATTGAATTTCACCAGCAATGTTTCTAGAAATTATCTTGAAACCGGATTTTCAAATAACCAGTATCTATCAGATTATTATATAGAGAATGCATCTTTCTTCCGGTTGGATAATATAAATGTTGGTTACAATGTTGGTAAGATAATGAACGGCAAAGCAGGCCTTCGTGTATCAGCTAGTGTACAGAACGTATTTGTTGTAAGCAACTACAAAGGACTTGATCCTGAAAACTCAGGCGATAGTCAGGTTGATAATACCATCTACCCACGACCAAGAGTGTATTCACTGGGCTTCAATCTGGATTTCTAAAAAATATTAATAAAATAAACTATTATGAAAAATACAATTATCAAAAACACAATCTTACTGTTGATTGTAGCGATTGTTGCAGCTTCATGCGCTAAAAAACTGGATCTGTTTCCGCAGAACGATCTTACCCCGGAAAAAGCTTATAAAACTGCAGCCGGTTATAAGAGTGTATTGGCAAAAATTTATGGTACCATGGCAACCTCCGGTAATTCAGGTCCGGCAGGTTCTGCAGATATCAGTGGTGGATTGGATGAAGGATCTCAGATAGCATTTATCCGTATGTTTTTCAATTGTCAGGAATTACCAACCGATGAAGCTGTTGTTGCCTGGAATGACCAAACCATCAAAGATTTTCACAACTTCAGGTGGAATGATGCTGATCCGTTTTTAAAAGGGATTTATGCAAGACCTGTTTACAATGTTACCCTCATTAATGAATATTTAAGAGAGTGCACAGATGCTAAATTAGCCGATAAGAAAGGTAAAGGAGACATATCAGATGCTGAGGTAGCCGATATTAAAAAGTCTGTTGCAGAAGTTCGTTTTTTACGTGCTTTTAATTATTGGGTTATGATGGATTTATTTGGTAAATCAACCTTTGTTACCGAAGAGGATAAAATTGGAGCAACATTGCCCCGCCAGATTGAACGCAAAGATTTATTTAATTACATAGCAAGCGAATTAAAGGCAATTGAAAGTTCATTGGCACCGGTAAAAACCATTGAATACGGAAGGGTGGACCAGGGTGCTGCGTGGGCTTTACTGGCACGCATCTACCTAAATGCGAACGTGTATACAGGTGGAACGGATACAAAGGTTTTTGATACTGCAATTATCTATTCTAAAAAAGTAATTGATGGAGGCTATAAGTTGTATAGCAATTATGCCGGTGCTTTTATGGCCGATAATGATAAGGCAAAAGATGAGTTTATCTATGCCATTAATTGTGATGGTTTAAAAACCACTGGTTATGGTAATACTACTTTTTTCATTCACGCTGCCGCAGGCGATGATTTTAATGATTTTGGTGTTGGTGGTGGTTGGTATGGTTACAGGGCCACATCAGCTTTTGTAAACTTATTTGAAGATAAAACTGGTGCTACCGATAAAAGGGCACTGTTTACTACTTCTAAATATGGCACAGATGCTGCCCAGTTGCAGATAAATGATATAGGCGAATTCGGCCAGGGCCCCAGGGTGAAAAAATATGTAAATATCCGTTCGGATGGTGGGCCGGTTTCAGATATTAATAAGAATTTTTCTGATGTTGATTTTCCAGTTTTCAGGTTGTCTGAAATGTATTTGATTTACGCTGAAGCCATCCTGCGCAACGGTGCAGGTGGTGATGCAGGAAATGCATTAAAATATATCAATGAAATAAGAAAAAGAGCCTATGGTTCTACTAACCAGGGACAGATAAATGCGGTTGATCTTACACTGCCATTTATACTGGATGAAAGAGGAAGGGAATTGTACTGGGAAGGGCATCGCAGAACTGATTTAATACGGTATGGTTTGCTTACTTCCGGCACAAAATTATGGCCTTGGAAAGGGGGTGTTTCATCTGGTACTGCAGTAGATAGCAAGTATAATTTATTTGCCATTCCTTCTTCTAACCTGGTAGCAAATTCAAATCTTACACAAAACGCAGGTTTTTAATCATCACTATAAATAATTATTGTTATGAAAAATATATTGAAATCGTTGGGTATGATATTCTTATCGGCAGTATTGATTACTGCTTGTAAAAAGGAAGAGAATAAAGTGTTTTTTAAAGGTGGTACTGCACCTGTGCTCACTGCCTCCAGCACTTCAGATCTGGTATTATTAAGGGCTAATGCGGATAACCCCGCAGTTGTTTTTTCCTGGACCAACCCGGACTATAAGTTAACTACCGGTATCAGTTCGCAGGATGTTACTTATGTATTGCAGATTGATACTGCAGGTAAAAATTTTACCAGTAGTAATTTACAGGAAATGTCTATTGCAAGGGATTTGAAAAAAGTTTTAACGGCAAAGGATTTAAATGGTATTTTAACCAAGCTGTTACTTAATGATGGCGATCCTTACAATGTAGAGTTCAGGATAAAAGCAACACTTGCCAACGGGACAGCCGTTCCTTTATTTTCAAATGTGGTAAAGATAAAAGTAATCCCTTACCTCGACGTAGCTATTCCGGTGCCTACAACAGATGTGTTGTACATTACAGGAGATGCCTGCCCAAGCAGCTGGACCAATGATCCGCCTGTAGCCCAAAAATTAACGAGAGTCTCCTTAACCGAATATAATATTACTATGAGTTTTGTTCCTGGAAAAGCCTATAAATTCCTGTCAACATTAACCAAATGGCAACCACAATATGGTCTTAAAAGTGGATCTGGTGGCTCAGCCTCAAGTGGTGATTTGGGGTTGAATGACAATAGTCCTACATATGGTAGTGACCCTGATGCAATACCAACACCTTCCGAAGCAGGCAACTACAAAATATCACTCAACTTCCGTTCAGGAAAGTACTCGGTTGTAAAATTATAATTAGCAATAAAAACTAGTAAAATGAAAAATATTTTTAAACTATTGACAGCTGTAATTTCCCTTGCAACAGTAGTTGCAGCTTGTAATAAAGTTGACAATTTATACAAATTGGATCCATTACCATTATACCAGGAAGGTGTTTCTCCGGTACTTACCAGTTCTGTTGCCAGCGTTACACCGGTTGCGGCTGATACCGCCAAAACTGTTGTTACTTTTTCCTGGACAAACCCTAAGTATGCAAATGATTCTTCCACTACCAAATACGTGCTTGAATTTGACAGCGCTGGTGGCAAATTCGGCAACCCGGCCTCTAAAACCGTTAACGGCGCATTGAGCAATACGTTAACAGGCAGGGAACTCAATACCATCTTATTGGGTTATGGCTATGCAGTGGGTGTTCCAAAAATTATTGATGTAAGATTACTATCTTCTTATGCCAATAACAACGAGCGCTATGCATCTAATACCGTAAAATTAACGGTTACACCTTTTGCAGATTCTTCTACCCTTACCAGTGATAAAAATACAGTAACTGCGTCATTGGCTACCCAGGCTGAAAATGCACTTACGTTTTCCTGGTCAGGTTCTTTCCCCGGCTATACAGGTGCTGTTAGTTACACATTACAGTACGATTCTGCCGGTAAAGGTTTTGCAGTTCCAAAAGAAGTTGCTGCAGGTACAAGCTTTAGCAAGCCATTTACGCAAGGAGAAATCAATACCCAGGCGCTTGGCCTTGGTGTGGTTGGTGGCACGCAGGGTAAAATTGAATATAGAATAAAAGCAGTTACAGCGCTGGGTAGCATTGCATACTCTAACCTGTTTTTTGTTACAGTTAATAGTTATTTCCCAATTGTACGATTGTATATGGCCGGTAGCTTCCAGTCAAGCACAGGATATGGTCCCGACGACTGGACTCCTGCTACAGGACCTGAATTAATCCGTGATACAAGGGATGGTGCGTTAAATGATTTGTACTACATCTATATTTATCTTCCGGAATTTTCTGAATTTAAAATAACACAAGGAAGAGGATGGGATATTAATTTTGGAGGTACCAATGGTAATCTTGCAAAAGGCAGTCCTGATAACTTGAAAGTAGATGCAGCTGGTGTTTACAGAATCACAGTAAACAGAACTACATTGAAGTATGATATTAGCGCAGGCAGGATGGGTTTTGTTGGAGCTGGAACCGGTGCTGACTGGAATCCTGGCAATGTATTCCCAACTTATGCAATGGGTAATGCAGCTACCAATTTATTTGTAGGATTAACTAATTTAAGCGCAGGCAATCAATGGAAAATGATTGATACCGACGGATGGGATAATGGCAGTAAAAGTGTAAGCGAACCAAAAAACTATGGTACAACACAGGGATCTGGAAGCAGACTTAAAATAAACAGTGATGCTTTTAATGGCGTAGCTACTACGGGCCGTTACCGGGCAATATGGGATGGTCGTGATCCTGACAATGTGAAATATGAAATAAGCCCGGCTACCGAAATGCGGGTGGTGGGTGATGGTATTAACCAGGCTGGTGTTGGTGATTGGAGCCCGGGTACTTCACCCAATATGACCTACCAGGGCAATGGCGTTTGGACCATCAGCATTACCTTAAAAGCCGATAAAGAAATTAAGTTTCTAGCTGGTAGCGATTGGGGTGCTTTTGATTACGAAGACAATGGACTGGCAGCTGACGGTGTAACCCATAAAATTAAATGGGAAGGCGGCAGCAACTTTAGAACACCCGCTACCGCAGGAACCTACACCATTACGCTGGATGAAAATAAGCAGACAGTTGTTATTAACTAAGTTGGTGAATGGTGAATGGTGAATGGTCAATGGTCAATGGAGACCCTATAGCTATTGGATGGTGAATAGACGATCAATTACACGGTTACTTTTTTAAAGGAATAGCAATAAATGCCGGCAGGGATGCCGGCATTTTATTTGTGAGCTAGAACCGAAGGCGTTTTGCCCCCGTCCCCGCTGGCCAGCGGGGAGTTATAGTAGCTGTTTGCCCCCATCCCCTAAAGGGGAGTTATTCAACGTGTCTATTACTACGAAAGCTGTTTGCCCCCATCCCCTAAAGGGGAGTTATTTGAGGTGCTTAGTGATTTCTCTAGCTGTTTACCCCCATCCCCGAAAGAGGAATTATTCAACGTATCTATTACTACAATATCTGTTCATAAATCATAAATCAGGCTTCGAGAATCAAATGACTACCCGCAGTTAGAAGCAACATCATCAAAATTAAATTGTAGAGCCGTAGGCTCGTTTCTGTTTTGTAATCCCGCCTCAGGCGGGAGGTTTTAACCCGTTGTATTTAAAAAATCTACTGATTGAGAGCTGTAGGCTCGGCACATATAGTCGTATGTATTAGTAAAATCACAAGGTTTAGTTATTTGTTGCGGCTATCTTTAAATGGGCCGAACTTATCGTTTTCTATATCCTATCTCATACTTCACTTGCGTTGGCCTTTACAGGCGGAGGTTGAAACCTTTGGCTTCAGACGGCATTACATAATTAACCTACACTAGGCCTCTCAGCTCCTAATTGCGGATACATATTAAAAATCATAGATTACAGATCTTTCTCCTATCGCCCCTGGCTATCGGGGAGTTATCGGAGTTCTTGCCCCCATCCCCTAAAGGGAAGTTATTCAACGTATCTATTACTATGATAGCAGTTTGCCCCCATCCCCTAAAGGGGAGTTATTTGTAGTGCTTACTATTTTCTATAGCTGATCATAAATCAAACTTCACAGATCAAAGTTCTTACCCCCATCCCCTAAAGGGGAGTTATTTGAGGTGCTTAGTGTTATAATAGCGGTTCATAAATCACAGTTCACAAATCACAAAGCAGTAGTCATGCACTTTCACTTAATGAAGAGCGGCTCAAAGATCACAAATCACAGATCATTAAATTATTTTGTCAAAATAATTACTGAAAATCAGCTTATTACAAAGGTGCAATAAAAAAAGATGCTCAATTTGTAGGAAAACAACTTTCATCCGCCTACCTTCGCCATCCAAAAAACTACTTGCCTACGGGATAGCGTGGCAATCACTTTAAAAAGAGAAACAATGAGTAAACTACATTTCACTACAAAACATGCGAACGAGGCTACCGTTATACACAACTGGTATGTGATAGATGGTACTAATCAAACCGTTGGCCGCATGTGTTCCAGAATCGCTGCGGTGCTTCGTGGAAAAAACAAAGCCTATTACACACCACATGTTGATTGTGGAGACAACGTAATTGTAATCAATTGCGAGAAAATCAAATTCACCGGTAATAAGTTAGAAGAGAAACTCTACGACAACTTTAGCGGTTACCCCGGCGGTAGAAAAGAAGAAGTAGCCAAAGACCTTTTAAGAAGAAGGCCCGAAGTTATCATCGAAAGAGCCATCAAGGGTATGTTGCCTAAAAATAGTTTAGGGCGTAAAATGTACAAAAAGCTATTTGTATATGTTGGCGAACAGCATCCACACAGTGCACAACAACCAAAAGAACTTAAATTTTAAAATTTTTTTAGGTCTTAGTCTACATACTATAATCTAAATACTTAATACTTTAATAAAAATGGAAAAACAAAAAAATGCTGTAGGCCGTAGAAAAGAAGCCGTAACAAGGGTTTTCTTAAGCAAAGGCGAAGGCAAAATCACCGTTAACGGTAAAGATTATAAAACCTATTTTCCACTGGTTTATTTACAGAATCAATTAGAAGCTCCATTGAAAACAGTGGAAATGGCTGATAAAGTTGATATCGTAATCAACGCAAAAGGCGGTGGTGTAAAAGGACAGGCAGAAGCTGCTAAATTGGGTATTGCCCGTGCTTTACTCGAAGTAAGTGCA
>JBBQEA010000118.1:0-15675 GCA_038320245.1 Chitinophagales bacterium
ATACAGCAGCTTGTTTACTTACAATACGGTCCATGGCAGAATAACTGCTTTTTAAAGCTACTTCAGCATTCATTCATATGTTAATAAAATTTTGCTGCATACAATGCACCCGTTGCATTACAGCCGGGTTATTAATATCCAGTTTATTTACCAGCGTATTTCGGTGAACCATATTTTGGCGTGATAAAAAAGTGGTGATCAATGCAACACCAAATGAACCTCCCAACTGCCGCATCATTCCTGTAAATGCAGCACCCTGCCCTATCTCCTGCCCCTTTAAAGTAGACAACGACAAAGCAGTTATCGGTATAAACAACATGCCCAATCCCATTCCCCGTACTATCAACATCCAGAAAAAATTATCCGTATCCGTATCGGGCGTTAATATAAAATATCCCCAAAATGTAAAGATGGAAAACAACAACATACCGGCTGCAACCAGGTATTGTTGCGGCACACCCTTCTGCAATAAATTACCAATAATCGGCATCATAAAAGCGGTGGTAAGCGCCGCCGGTACCATCAGCATACCTGCCTGCTGTGCCGTCCAGCCTAAGATAGATTGGGTGTATAACGGTATAATAAAAGTAGACCCGTATAAACCAAAGCCCATGATAAAAGAGAGTATCGTTCCTACCCGGAGATTGTTGTTTTTTAAAACCCGTAACTCCACAATGGGTTTTCTAAAACGCAGTTCCCGCCAGATGAAAAAATACAATCCCAGTACTGCTGCAATGGCAAGATAAATTATTACAGAACTGTTGAACCAATCATCATCCTGCCCTTTTTCCAGCACATATTGTAGGGACCCTACAGTAATGGCCAGCAAACCAATCCCCAACCAGTCAATATCACTTGACACACTTTTTTCACCATATTTAGGGCTTCGTACAAATTGCAGTGTTAGCAATGTTGCAATAACACCCAACGGAATATTGATGTAAAATATATAAGGCCACGATGCATGATCCACAATATAACCACCTAATGGCGGGCCAAGCGTAGGACCAATAATAACACCCAAACCATAAATAGCCTGTGCCATACTTCGCTTATGTGCCGGGTAGCTTTCAGTTATAATTGTTTGAGAAGTTACCAGCAATGCACCACCACCTAAACCCTGTAAAAATCTAAACAATACCAACTCCCAAATGCCCGTAGCATTACCACACAAAAAAGAACAAACTGTAAAAAGAATGATAGACGCAGCAAAGTAATTTCGCCTGCCAAATTGTACAGATAACCAGCTCGTCATCGGTACAATAATTACGTTACCAATTGCATAAGCCGTAATAACCCAACCAACTTCTGTAAGTGTTGCACCCAATGTGCCACGCATGTCGTTAAGCGCCACATTTACAATGGTGGTGTCCACAATTTCCAGTAGGGCACAAATGATAGCGGTCAAAGTAATAATTACCCGCCTGCCACCATATTCTACCAATGATTCCATTTGTTGCATAGCTATTTGTCCCTATCTCCTAAAAGAGATTTTTTTAAACTATTATTTTTTTTGAACCAAACATTTTATCACCAATTAAGCTGCATTGGCAAATGTGATTTTGTTATTTATTCTTTTTAGTAAAAAGAATAAATAATCACTCGTGTGCAGTATATCTTTACTTTGCTTTGTCCACATTATCTAAAATATCTGCTCAACTTCACGCCCCCGTTCTATCCTCCATCATCTTCCTCAATCAAAAAAAAATACTGCTAACCATAATAAAATATCCCACTTTCCACATCATCAATTTTGTTTTATCAAACAATAAAACAAAAGCTTTAGTGATGCAACTAACCCTTCTAATTCTCAAGCCCTTGCCTTGTTCCTGCTCTGGGTGCTAGGGGGGCCTTCAAATTGTCCGAGTCTTGCCCTGGCTCCTCTCCTTCGGAGAGGCGGGGGTGAGGTCTTTACCAAGCTATCTATCTAACACTTCAAATTTTAAAGCCCTCACCTATTCCCTTTGAGTGCTAAAAAGCACTTCAAATTTTCAAGCTCCTGCCCTATTCCCCCTTTGGGGGTTAGGGGGCTACCCTTTGGAGTTAGGGGGCCAAATGCACATCAACCGCCACATTCATCCCCGGCCTTAACTCGTTTACCATTGAGTCGTTGGCCTTATTAAATTTAATTTTAACAGGCAGGCGCTGTACCACTTTTACAAAATTGCCACTGGCATTATCCGGAGGCAGCAACGCAAATCTTGATCCTGTTGCCGGAGAAAAAGAAGTCAATGTAGCTTCAAAAGGATGACCTGGAAATGCATCTGCATGCACCGTTACTTTTTGCCCGATCCGCATTTTTTCAAATTGCGTTTCTTTAAAATTTGCAACCACCCACGTATCATTGCTTAACACAATGCTAAACACACTTTGCCCCGGCTGTAAAAACTGGCCTTCCTGAATAGTAACTTTCGATACCATTCCCGATTCCTGCGCTACAATAACTGCATAACTAAGATTCAACTTGGCTTCGGCAATTTCTACTTCCCGTTGTTTAATGATTGCATTGGCCACCCCAATTTGTGAAGAGGTAGCATTGCTTTGCGATGTAACCGCATTGGTTTGTTGCGATACCTGGTTTTTTTGAGCCACCAATATCTGCAGTTGTTTTTCTGCCAATTGTTTGGCAGCCTCTGCCTGTTCAAATTGTTGTTGTGTAATAGAATGATCTTTTATAAGATTGGCATAACGGTCGTAATCTTTCGAAGTTCTCCAAACATTTATTTTGGCCGACTCAATTTGTGCATCGGCTGTAGATACGCCGGCTTGTGTGCTGGAGATGGTTGCTTTAGATGCATTGGTAGTTGCCTGTGCTACTGCTAAATTGGTATTGGCAGTTGCTAATGCGGCCTCTGCCTGTAATACTTTTAATGCCAGATCTCTGTCATCCAATATTATCAATGTATCACCCTTTGTTACATGTTGGTTGTCTTTTACCCTTACTTCTTTTATATATCCTGCAACTCTTGGTATTACCGGACTGATGTTGGCTTCAATCTGTGCATCGTCGGTTTCTTCGTGGTGTTGACTATGATTGTATTTATTAAGTCCAAACCAGCCGCCACCTATAACCAGCAAGGCTAAAACAATAATGAATCCTTTACTGCTTTTTTTAGGAGCAGCGGCTTCGTTGTTTTTAGGGGCTTGTTGTGGGTTTACATTTTGTTCCATATTATTTCTGTTATGTTAGTGTTAGTTATTGATTAATTATTTAAAGCGCCTGCTACCTGCAACAATTTATTGTACGCCAAAAACGAATCTGCTTTAGCATTAGTTACACCGAGGTTGGATTGTAGTAAAGCAACATCAGCATCCAGTAATTCTGTTGTAGTTGCCAGCGCATTATCATATTTATTTTTGGTAACCCGATAATTTTCTGTTGCCTGCAATACCGCTTTTTCATACACCTGAATTTTTTTCTCACTAACCAAATAGGCCTGGTAAGCCTGGTTCACCTGCATGCGGATATTATCATTCAGCAACTCTTCGCCCAATTGCAATTGCTGCACTTTCAGTGTTGCCTGCTGAATGGTTGTTTTTGTTTTCCACAAAGAAGCCAGGTTGTATTTAACTCCCACTCCCAGGTTAACCGCATTGGTAATGGTCAATACTTTGGGTATATCAGCAGCTATATAGCCGCCGGTTAAGGCAATGGTTGGATAGTAATTACTTTTAGCATTTTTAACGCCTGTAGCTGCTGCATTTTTTCGAAAGGCTGTTGCACCAATATCCTTCCGTTCTTTCAAGGCATCTTGCTCGTATTCATCTAAAGTTTTAACCGATGTTGGCAAAGCCAAACCCGCCTTGTCTGGTATCAATAAGGTTTGCTCCGGCAAGCCCATCATCAGGCACATATTTACGCAGGCAATTTTGTAGTTGCTTTCTGCATCAAGCAGCGCTAATTCAATATTGGAAGATTGCAGTTCAGCTTTCATCAAATCGTTCCTGGGCAGTAAACCATTCTTTTCCAGATTGGTAAAATCTTTTACTCTTTGTTGAGATTGTTGCAGGTTTTCCTTTACGAGTGTAATGGCTGTATATGCTTTAAACAAATTGATGGAGGCATTTACCACATTCAATATCACCAACTGCCGGTCATTTTCAGCATCGAGTTTTACGGCCTGCTCCAGGTATTTTGCAGATTCAATTCCATACTTCAATCTGCCGCCGGTATAAACAGGTAATGAAATATTTGCAGTACCGTACATAAGCGCATTAACAGCAGGTGTGCTCCCGGTATTTGATCCCGACTTTAAGTCAATATTTGGTTGAAAAGGCAAGTACAAAAAATTGGCGCTGATACTTGCATCCGGCTGCTTTTTTTCATACGCTTCTTTAATAGCCGCCGCTGCCTCTTCCATTTTTACTTTATCCAATTTGAGCGTTTTGCTATAATTCAGTGTTAAATCAATTGCTTCTTTCAAAGTAATTGTCCTGCTTTCCTGTGCCAGCAAATGCTGTATACCCAACAGCAGCGTTGCAAAAATGATTAGTAGTTTATGCTTCATTTGTTAGTATTGCTTTAAATAAGGTTTTGATATGAGTGCTTAATTTTCTTTTTAGCGCTAATTGATATTCTTCGTCTGTAAGGGTTTCACTTTTGGTAAACGCTTTGTAATGTTCTTTGCTGACGATGGATTGCCACACCGTTCCAATCATAGTATTCAGCATCATCACCACATCTACCTTCTTTCTAAAAACCCCCTGCTGCTGTCCTTCTTTTATCAGCTCAGTAATTAATTCTGCGTTGCGGACCTTTAGTTGCTTTACTTTTTGGAGTATTGAAGAATTGGTATTGCTTACCTGCTCACAAACCATTATCCGGTAAAACTGCTGGCTTTGCATTACCCTTTCTATATGCTCATCTATAAGGATATTTACCTTTTGCATGGGAGTAAGTTTCTTATCATGTAACAACGCCTCCACCCTCATTTGCACCCTGCCAATTTTAACTTCAAAAATGGCTTCCATTAATTTTTCTTTGGAGCCAAAGTAATAAGAAATCATTGCCACATTTATACCAGCCACTTCCGCAATATCTCTCACAGAAGTACCATCAAACCCCTTAAGGGAAAACAGCCGCTCGGCAGTCTCAATTATCTGCAGTTGTTTTTCATTAAAATCTATCATAAAAAAAATTGAGAGTGCAAAACTAAACGTTTGTTTAATATTAATCAAACATTTGTTTAATTATTCTTCTGAAAAACTTCTACTTGCTTTAACATTCGGGCATAAAATAATGGATGTTGAATGACCATCCGCAATTCCGTGAAAAGATGCGTAGCCTCGGTTAAAATTGTAATCCCGAAAACTTTAGGGAGGTTTCAACCTCCGCCTGTTTAGGCAGGCGATGATTACGTAACAGATAACATAATAAGATCCGTAGATTCGGCCCATATAATAATGCGGTAAAAATTAGTTAAAAACATGTAATTATATTGAGCAACATAAAAATATGAGCCGAGCCTACGGCTGTCAGCTATATGGGTTCTTAAAGTACAACGGATTAATCCCGATTGCTATCGGGACGTTGTTGCAAAACAGAAAAGAGCCAACGGCTCTACAGTTTTCTCTAAATGAAGTTGTTCCTAATTGCGGATAGTCATTGGAAGTTGAGAATATATGCCTTCGAAAAATTGATTTATATTTACTCAACAATAACTACAATTTATGCTCACTTCAATAAAAGGATATTACGATAAGGGGAAGATAGTTTTATCTGAAGAGCCGTTTATTAAGGAAAAAACGGAAGTGATTATTACCTTTCTTAATGAAAAAATAAAAACGAATGAAATGCTCACAAGGCCTTTAGGAACTTTAAAAGGGAAAATTTCTGTACCGGATGATTTTGATGAACCACTGGAGGATTTAAAAGATTATAGCTGATGAATACGGAATACTTACTGGATACACATATTTGCCTTTGGGCTTTTGCCGACCCTTTAAAATTGTCAGATCGGGTAAAAAAAATAATTGAAAACCCCAACAATAATTTGTACGTCAGCCAGATAAGTTTATTTGAAATTACCATAAAATTAAAAATTAATAAGTTACCTGATTTCAACATATCACTTGATGAGTTTATAGAACATATTATTTCAATTGGTTATAAAATTTTACCACTAAAAAATGAACATCTTGTTAGTTACGCAAATTTCCCTTATTCCGAAAACCACAAAGACCCATTTGACAGATTGCTGATTGCGACCTCTTTCTGTGAAAAAATTCCCATCATTTTAATAGACGAAAATTTCCCTTTGTATAAAAATATCATTGAAATTATTTGGTAAAATATATTACAACCATTCATAAAAAACGATTATGCCATTTCAAAACAAAACAGTTTTAATTACAGGTGCCTCAAGAGGCATCGGAAAAGCCATTGGCTTAAAGTTGGCCGCAGCAGGTGCCAATATTGTAATTGCCAGCAAAAGCATTGAAGAAAACCCCAAACTCGGTGGCACTATTTTTTCTGCAGCAGCAGAGATGGAAGCAGCTGGTGGCAAGGCCCTTGCCGTACAATGCGATATCCGATTTGAAGACCAGATTGACAATGTGGTAAACAAAACAATTGAAACATTTGGCGGTATTGATATTGTAATCAATAATGCTTCCGCAATCAATCTTACCACAACAGAAAAGACTGAACCAAAGCGTTTTGATTTGATGTACGACATTAATGTTCGGGGAACTTTTATGGTTAGCCGTGCCTGCATACCGCATCTTAAAAAATCTACCAATGCTCATATACTAAACCTGTCGCCACCCATCAATATGGATATGAAATGGTTTGCCAATCACCTGGCGTACACCATCAGCAAATACAATATGACCATGATTGCGTTGGGCCTTGCTGCCGAACTGGAGAAATACCAGGTTGCTGCCAACACCTTATGGCCACGTACTACCATCGCCACTGCTGCGGTAAATAATTTACTGGGTGGCCAAATGCTGATGAACATGAGTCGTACTACCGATATCATGGCGGATGCAGCATTTTTTATTTTATCCAAATCATCCATCACCTGTACCGGCAATTCTTTTATTGACGAACAGGTGTTGGCAAAAGAAGGTATTACCGATTTGAGTAAATATTCTGTGGTACCCGGAGCTCAATTGTACAATGATCTTTTCGTTTAAAATTTCTGTTAACAAAAACCCAAATAATTTTTTCTTTTGATAAACGGTAACATTTCTTCTGTTACCTACGTTTAGTTTCGTAGCCGAAAATAGGGTCAATATTTTCGGTTGAAACCAAACTGTGTAGTCATGAACTTTTTACCATTAAAAGCAACCTGCGTTTGCCTGTTGCTTTTTTTATCGGCTTTTTGTCAGATTGAGAAAAAATCAACAACGGCAAAACGAATTAATACCCCTATTACCATTGACGGAAATTTAAGTGAAACAGTATGGAAAGAGGCTGCTGTAGCAACTAAATTTACTGCACTAAGACCTACGCCCTTTCAACCTGAAATTACTGACAATGCATCTGAGGTTTATTTTTTGTACAACAATGAAGGCATTTATATAGGAGGTTATTTTCATGAGAAAAATAGAGACAGTATTGCAGCCGAACTGGTAGGCAGGGATGGCTTTGGCAACAATGATTTTGTAGGAATTATTTTGGATACCTACAACGATAAATTAAATGGATTTGAATATTTTACTACTCCCCTTGGAGAGCAATTTGATGCCAAACAATCTCCCAATACCAATGGCGACAATGAAGACTTTAGCTGGAATGCGGTATGGAAAAGCGCAGCAAAAATCCATAATGACGGCTGGAGTTTTGAAATATTTTTACCCTATTCCGCCATTCGTTTTGGCAATAAAAAAGTGCAGGATTGGGGATTGAATATTATACGGAAAAGACAAAAAAGCGGTCAGCAATTATTCTGGCAAAGCATTGATCCCAATGTAAACGGATTTTTAACCCAGGAGGGCATGCTTACCGGCTTACAGGATATTAAACCACCGCTTCGTTTGCAATTCTCCCCTTATTTTTCGGCTTATCAAAATCATGACGATAATGCAACTGGCACAGTCTCAAAAAACACCAGCAGTTTTAATGGTGGCATGGATGTTAAATATGGCATTAACCAGGCCTTTACGCTGGACATGACTTTGATACCTGATTTTGGTCAGGTGCAGACAGATAACCGCATATTGAATTTATCTCCCTTTGAACAAAAATTTGCTGAGAACAGAACTTTTTTTACAGAAGGTTCTGATCTGTTTGGAAAGGGAAATTTATTTTACAGCAGGCGTATTGGAAGGGTGAATGATGGCCCCTTACATTATTACGAATTGGGTGATGCCGGCACACAGCTAAACGAACAGGAATTTGTAAAAAATAATCCAAAGCAAGTAAAATTATTGAACGCAACTAAAATAAGCGGACGAACACAAAAAGGGTTAGGTATCGGATTCCTGAATGCAATTACCAAACCACAGTATGCTATAATAGAAAATAGCAGCACAGGCATGGAAAGAAAATACGAAACAGATCCGCTCACCAATTACAATGTATTGGTGCTGGATCAAACGTTAAAAAACAACAGCAGTGTTTCTCTTGTAAACACCAATGTTTGGCGCAGTGGTAAAGATTATGATGCCAATGTAACATCTGCCTTATTTGATTTCAACAACAAAAAAAATTCATGGAATGTTGGTGGCAATGTTAGCATCAGTAATTTGTTTGGTGCCAATAATAAAACAATTACCGGCTATGCTCATTCCCTTTATTTTGGAAAAACCAGTGGCCGATTTAATTTCCAGGTATTTCAGGAATTGTCTAATAACAAGTACGATAAAAGCGACCTTGGATATTTTACCAACAACAACTCAATGGAACAGGGAGTATGGGCAGGGTACAATTGGATAAAACCAACTAAATGGTACACTCATTTAAGACTAAACGGAAGCTTTTGGTACAGCCGGTTGGTTTCGCCTATTGATATACTAAAAAGGAGCGATTACATGTATCAAAATGCCGGATTTAATATAAGAAGCAATGCACAACTTAAAAACTTGTGGTGGGTTGGTGCCAATATTAATGGGGGTGCAGCTAATCATGACTTTTATGAAGCAAGGGTACCCGGAAGAGTTTTTAATAACAAAGGCAGAATTAATTTATATACGTTTTGGAACAGTAATGAAGCAAAAAAATTATCCTGGGGCGGTAACTTTTTTACTGGCACAGGGGGCGTTTTTAATAGAACAAGTTTAGGGTATGGACTAAACGGTAAAATCAGGTTTAGCAGTAAGTTTTCCATAGATAATGCTATTAGTATCGAGAACCATCAAAACAGCGCCGGCTGGGCAGCTACCCTCAGCGGAGGTTTGCAGCCGGATACAGTAATTTTTTCAAGAAGAGCGCTTACTACCGTTGAAAATATTTTAAATCTGAAATACAATTTCAACAACCGCATGGGGCTTACCATTAGGGCACGACATTACTGGAGCAAAGTAGATCCCGTAAAATTTTATGAGCTGGATAAATATGGTAATTTACAAACCCCTACCAACCTTTTTACAAAAAATGTAAAACAGAATTATAACTTTATTAGTGCAGATATGGTGTACACCTGGCAATTTGCGCAGGGAAGTTTTGTCAATATTGTATGGAAAAATATTTCAGAAAGTTTTAACCGGGAGTTTGAAAAAAACTATGTTTCCAATTTAAAGTATACAGTAAATGGCCCACAGTTTAACAGCCTTTCTTTAAGAGTGATTTATTTTCTTGATTATCTCACAGAAAAAAACAGGTTGAAAGCAAAAAAGATAGCGTAAAAAAGATACAGAATGAAATAGAAAAAGGGTAACAAAAATGTACTTTTTGTTACCCTTTTTCTATAAATATAAAATTAAAACCTACCAGCCCAATACCCACGCAAAAATCAATGGTACAACAATGGTGGCATCGCTTTCCACAATAAATTTGGGTGTATTAATATCCAACTTTCCCCAGGTAATTTTTTCATTAGGTACCGCACCACTGTAACTTCCATAAGATGTAGTGCTGTCGCTAATCTGGCAAAAATAACTCCAGAAAGGTACATCATGCCATTCCAAATCCTGGTACATCATTGGCACCACGCAAATAGGAAAATCGCCGGCAATACCGCCGCCAATCTGGAAAAAGCCAACGCCTTTGCCAGCGGAGTTATTCCTGTACCATTCCGTTAACCAAACCATGTATTCAATACCGCTTTTAATGGTGCTTGCTTTCAGTTCATTTTTAATGATATAGCTGGCAAAAATATTTCCCATAGTACTATCTTCCCAGCCCGGTACTACAATCGGAATATTCTTTTTAGCCGCTGCCAGCATCCAGCTGTTTTTTGGGTCTATTTCGTAATACTGTTCCAGCACGCCACTCAGCAACATTTTGTACATAAACTCATGCGGAAAATAGCGCTCGCCTTTGTTATCCGCATCTTTCCATATTTCATGAATGTGCTTTTGCAACCTGCGGAAAGCTTCTTCTTCCGGTATGCAGGTATCGGTGACCCGGTTGTAATGGTTCTCCAGCAAATCCCACTCTTCCTGCGGACTTAAATCCCTGTAGTTAGGTACCCGTTTGTAATGACTGTGCGCCACTAAATTCATGATGTCTTCTTCCAGGTTAGCGCCGGTGCAACTGATGATGTCAACTTTATCCTGCCGTATCATTTCAGCAAGGCTTAATCCAAGCTCAGCGGTACTCATAGCACCTGCAAGGGTAATCATCATTTTACCACCTTCGGTTAAATGTGCTTCGTAACCTTTGGCTGCATCCATTAAAGCGGCTGCATTAAAATGCCTGTAATGATGTTCAATGTATTGAGAAACGGGGCCTTTAGTCATGTTGATTTTTTTAGATGGCAAAAGTAATTTTTTTTATGAACCCGGCAGCGTTAATTCTATTTGGCTGCATGGGCGTCGCAGCCGATAGAATCTATCGGGAAAAATTATAAAAGTAAAAGGTAACAAACAAAAACCCAGCGATGTTTGTCCTGTTGTAACCGCTGCTGATAGCGAACTGCCGCCGAAGATAACAACGTGCCCTGCTTGCAGCAATACCTTTGTGTACGACGTATTTTCTAATTTTCGGTAATCTAAACTTTGGGTAATCCAACAGTTTTTAAAATGTGGTTTGCTCTCTCAATCTTTTCTTTGAAAAGTGGTTGTTCTGCATACTTTGTTTCTAAAGTTGCATTAAACTTAAAGCCTTTTGGAAGTTTCTTTTCTAATATTTCTTTTCTTGATTTCATCTGTCGTAAAATTACAATTTTCTGCGAACTAAAAACGCTCCGTATGTTATATTTTTTCTAAATGGTTCCCAATTTTTTCTTTCTGTCAAACCGTAAACAAAATAATCCTGTTGTATGCTTTCTAAATTATTGGCAATTCCCATTCTGTAAAGTCGAGTTCTTGCTGCTGTGCTTCCTGTCGCAAGTATTGAGGCTTGTGGCTTTTCGGAAGTAAAAGCATAAAGTGTCGCCGCTACAGTTGCTAAAACTTTCTGACTGTCCCCGTTATTGGAAATTGTCAAATCATTGAGAAACCCTGTAAGTGGATCTTTGTCTCCAAAAGCAAGATTATAAACATCTTTTAAGTTAATCTCAGAGTAAACAACAACTTTTTCAATTTTACCTCTTGGACCTTCGCTTGTAAATTCAAAAGTCTGTAAATCAAATGATGCTTCTACCTTATAACGGTCGTCTTGCATAGACGGTAAAATACCAACATTTTCTCAAACCAAAGCAGAGTGCAAAAAATATGGCGGCCAACGGTCGGGTATTGTTGCAGGCAGGGAATTCATTGCTATGTCTGCCCCCAACCGCTTCTGAATAAAGATATAAAAGTAAAAGATAACAAACAAAAGCCCAAAGAAGCTTGTCCTGCTGGAACTGAAGCTGATAAAGAGCTACAGCCGAAGATAACAACGTCTTGCCCTGCTTGCAGCAATACCTTTGTTAGCGGTTCGTGCTTCTCTCTGCTGCAAGATTATTATTCTAAATATTTACTGTAATACCAACTTAAAAAATGGTCAACTTGTCCAAGGTCATTTGCCTTGCACTTAATGCCAATTTCCTTAATTAAGTTGTTATACTTAAAATATGTTTCTCCGTCAAAATACTTTTTGTTCGTTACGGGAAATTCAGCAAACCCTAAATCTGCTAAACTTTTTAATGTCCTTCCGTTTGCAACTGAAAATTGGGTTGGATTATATGTATTCATAACCTCGGTTAATGCGTTCACTCCATAACTTTTCGCAGTTAGAATTAATTTTCTTGCTTCTGAATAAACGAAACTTGGTTCTTCCGTTTTATTTTCTTTAATAAATTTTATCGCTGCAATAATCTTCCGGTAACTTTTAGCAAAAATAGTTTTGCCCCTAAGTAAATCTGATGAATAGAATGAATTTGCAATGTCCTCGTAATAATCTAAAAAGCTTTGAGCTGAAATGATTTTAGCAGCAGTTATTCTGTTTAACAACTTTCTAATTTCATTGTAATCATTCATTCTGGTTTTATATCTTTCCACTCCAACTTCGCTAAGGTATTCTTTGAAATATTTGGGAAGCTCCTTGACATCAATCTTATGAACGCTGGCAATCTCTTCTTTAAATTCCTTTTCTGCCTTTTTGTGTTTCTTCTTGTAAGTTTCAAATTCCCTTTCGTATTGGCTTAGTTGTAAGTCGCCTGTAATTTCAATAGAGCATAATGAATATGCGTTAATCATTGCTTTAAAATCCTTGTCAATCGAAGAATTCTTTTCCGTATGAATAAGAACAGAGACTTCAAAGTTTGTATCAAGCCCACCACCTGTAAGATTAGCAGAACCTGTCAGTATTGAAATAACTTTCTCTTGTCGGAAATAATAGATTTTTGGATGAAAGGTTGACTTGGACTTCTTTGTCAAATAAACAGTGTGTCCTTCTTTAATTAATTTCTTAATTGCAGCAGGTTCGGTTATGTAATAGTCAGTCCCAATATAGAAAATGCAACTGTCCGAAAGATGTTTAAGGATAATGTCCAGTCCTGATTGTTTGAGAAATGCTACACATATAATGATTTCATCCGAATTGTCAAGTAGTTTATTGATAATGCTGGAATGTGTCGGTCGTCTATTATTAGTTACGATTTGCAATGTTGAGTTTTATTTTAGTCATTTGAAGTTTGAAGTGTCGCAATAGCATGACCGCTAACGTTACGTATTGCCGATGGTTGGGCATTCATTGAACTTCCAGCCTGGAAATCGAAGTACAATGTAATTACTAATGTTTAAAATATATTCAAAAGCCAAATTGAAATTATTCCGTTAGAACAAATGCTAAATAGCGATGTGAAGCCGATGGCTCCAACGTCGCGCCCAAATATTGGCAATACGACTGTTGTGCGTTCGCCTTTCTCACTTAGGCTTTCTGAAAATTGAATAACAAACATTGAATACAAATATCAGTTGTGCAATAATCAACAGGAACGTCAAGACCAAAACTAGTGTGTTTCCATTATTAAATACACTGATACCTTGGGGTTCGCTATAATCGTAATAACGACGTGGCATTCCAACAAGTTGAATGTACTGCATAGGAAGCAGAACGAAAATTACGCCTAAAAATGAAAGCCAAAAATGAATATAGCCTAACGTGTCGTTCAACTGTTTTTTGAATATTCTGTCATACCAATGATAGGTCGCTGCAAAAATCGCAAATGTCAAAGCAACAAAGAAAAGGGGGTAAGAATTAGGCACTACGTAATAGGTGTCATGCAAATGAATGTCTAAAGCAGAGTTTCCATAAAAGATTTGAAGTACACCAATAAAAAGGAGACAGGTAATTGACGCAATTACAAAAAGCACATCGGGTGTAACGCTGCTATATTTTTTGAGCAGTCGTATCAACAGACGGTAGACAAAAAATGCAATCAATAATGTGAGTAGAATTATGATAAAACCGAAAAAAGGATTTAAACCGCTAATAAATTGATGATGTGTCCACAAAAACGTTAATGGAATAAAAGCTGATAGCGCCGATAGAAGTATGATTATTAGGATTTTTTTCACTAAGGGTAAGTTTGCGTGATTAGGACGTCTCATAAGGTGACGCACAACGATTGAGTATTGCTGCAGATGGGGCAATTGAAAAACGTCCGCCGACAACTGAAGCCCAAAAGTGATTTAAAAGTTGAAGATAAAAACAAAAAGCCAAATTAATAACGTCCAGCCGGAACTGCTGCTGATAGCGATTTATAGCCGATTGTTCCAACGTCCTGCCCCACTTGCAGCAATACTTTTGTTGCCTGCTGTTTTATTTTGTCACGCAATGATTTTTAGAAAACGATTACCGTCTTTGTAAACATGATAATCGTTGCTCTCAATTGTCCATTTATAACTATTAATTGTCAAAAAAGATGTTACAGATTGTAAGTAATTTGAAACTTTTCCAACGTTATGGTAAAGAGGAAAAATCCGAACCTCCTTTCCAATTCGTAGTAGTTCTATAATTGAGTTTAAATGAAAATTCAAATCAAATAAATGCTCAAAAAGAAATAAAAAATTTGAACATAAACATAAGTCGAAACTTTTGGATGCAAAATTCAATGTGGGAAGTTCACCATTTTGGTAGTTATTGGGATTTAAAATATAATCATCATAAAAGGTTTCAAATGTTTTCCTTCGTTTTGATAAAAGTTTTTCTATTTCGCCAGAACCATTTAGATTAAATTTCTCTGGATATTCATTAAAAAATTGCTTGTTGAACAAAAAACTTTTTTCAAAACATGCTTTTAAATCTTCTTTCGATAGATTATAAGTCGGGTCAATTGAGGTTACGTGTACGCCAATCTTCCTCAATTGAAGATTAAAAGTTGAAGGTCCGTCTGCAATAGATAATATTTTCATTTCTGGTGAAAGCACATTAAGAGAAAACATTTTTGTGTATTCTTCCATTGTCCTACCCCAAAATGAAACATGGTCATTCTCCATTATTCTCAACGTTATGGGTTTTCAAAATATATGCTCCAATTTTTTGTTCAGCCTTTCCTTCCCAATTAAACATAAAGTCGCCAAGGTACTTGAAACCAAGTCGCAAAAGACATGCTCGGCGGTCTTGGCTAACACAGGAAATTGCAAATTTTACTTGTTGATTATCGTGTAAATATTTTATGCGAATATTGTCCAAAATCATCATGGCAGATGACTTTCTATTTAAAGGGTGAACAACAAGCCTGCTCCAGTATGCAAAAGGTCTGTCAGGTGGCAATTCAAATTTATCAAAATCTTCTCTGGTTTCCGTTATGTCGTTGAGAATTGCAAGACGTGCCGATGCAATGATTTTATTATCTTCTTCAACAATCCAATGTAATGTTTCTTCCTTTTCGTCTAAATGGTCATGCCAACCATTTGGATAAACCTTACGATTAACATAATTTGATTTAGGAGAATTTTCATAAGCTACAACTCTCAAGTCGTAGATTTCTTGAAGTCTGCTTTTGTCGGTTAGTTGTGTCGCTGTCATGTTTTGGATGGTCTGCGAAAAATAGCAGGCAACGGCCGGCGGCTTGGCGATGTGGTGGAATTTGAAAAACGTCAAGCCCGGCACCGCTGTTTAATAAAGATAAAAAAGTAAAAGTTAACAAACAAAAGCCCAACAAACATTCGTCAAGCCCGGAACTGAAGCCCAACAAA
>JBBQEA010000119.1:0-15383 GCA_038320245.1 Chitinophagales bacterium
GAATAGTAAGATGGCGTACACCAGGCCATGCACAAAAAATATCAGTAAAAGAGAGCTGTAAAATCCAAATTCAAAATGCATGGATGTAAAATAAACAAAGCCGGTGAAATGTTCGCCGGCTTTGTAATTTTATTGATGAAAGGTTATCAGGCAAAAGCCATTATTTCTTTTGTTGTGTTTATTGTGTGGTGCGTTGGAATAGTATTCAAATTAATATCGATAGTCTGTATAAACTTTTCTTCCAACTGATTGGCAAAAGCTTCAAAGTATTCGATGGCATCTTCCCTTTTATTCCTTTTTAGCCACCTGAAGCCGTTGGGTAAATTTTGTAAAACAGTTTTATCGCTGAGGTATTCTATGTGGTGAATGTCGGAAGGCGTAAGGCCAATTTCCTCGAGTTTTGTTATTACCAATGTTAAAGGTGCATTGGTAACCGGGCAAAATTCCTCAGTCATTTCTGTCCATTCGCCGATGCCTGTATGTGCGTATCGGAGAATTTCACCTTCGGTAAAACGGGTAACTACCTGTACCAAATTGCCGCAGTTGCAGGCACCATGGTGGCCCCATGCATAGTGGGCGCCGCTCTTAAGCCGGGAAGCTGTTTCCCTTAAAGCGTTGATGAGTTCTATTGTTGGTTTAGCCATGTTGTGAATTTAGGGATAAAACAACAGCAGGGGACAAATTGTTGAACGTTGCTTAAAGAAGTTTAATGTTGTTTAAGATTGTTGAATGTTGTTTAACAGGAGCCGCTTTCAACCCTCTCAACAATGTTCAACAATTTTCAACAACACTAGCCCTTTCAACAATGTTCAACATTTTTCAACAACACTCAGCCCTTTCAACAATGTTCAACAATTTTCAACTACGTTCAGTCCTTTTTACAACATTCAACGATATTCAACTCTCCAAACAATATTCAACCCTTCTTTACACTACCACATTGATCATCTTATTCCTCACATAAATAATTTTTTTTGGCGCCTTTCCTTCCAGCCATTTTTGGATGGTTTCGTTGGCCAGTACTATTTCTTCCACTTTAGTTTGGTCAATGTCCAATGCCAGGTTGATGTTGGCCCTTACTTTTCCATTGATGGAAATGGGATATTCTTTGGAAGATTCTGTCACATATTTATTTTCAAAAACAGGATAGGATGCGTCTAAAATGCTTCCGCTGTTGTTAAGCTGGCTCCATAATTCTTCTGCAATATGTGGGGCGTAAGGCGTTAATAGAATCAATACATTTTCCAGTATTTCTTTTTTGTGGCACTTGATATCGGACAGCTCATTTACGCAAATCATGAAAGTGCTAACTGCTGTATTGAAACTAAAACGCTCTGTATCTTCTTCAATTTTTTTGATGGTTTTGTGCAGAATTTTCAGTTCGGCATTAGTGGCCTCACCCCCCGCCCTCTCAAAAGGAGAGGGAGCCGCAGCCGTCCAGATTGGACCTTTTATTTCATCAAAAAACAAGCGCCACAGCTTGCGTAAAAAACGATGCACCCCTTCAATACCCTTGGTATCCCAGGGTTTGCTGGCTTCTACCGGGCCGAGGAACATTTCGTACATGCGGAATGTATCGGCGCCAAATTGGTCACATAAGTCTGCTGGATCAACAGTATTGAAATAGCGTTTACTCATTTTCTCTGTTAAAGGATCACAGATAAATTTTGAGCTATTTTTTAAGTCATTAGAAAATGGCATATTTACACTATCATCTTCACAAATCAGAATTGCGCTTTCAAATTCAGGTTTCCATTTTCTAAAATTTTCAATTTCTAACTCTACTCCATTTACATATCTTACATCGACATGTAAAGTGCTTGGAATATTTTCCTCAACTTGATATTTAGAATATGGAAAAATTTTACTTAAATAGTCATTTTGTATTTTGTTGAATTGTTCTGCCTTTGATTTGGGAGAAAAAAACTGCGAAAAAACACCGAGTGAGAAGTAAAGATTTAATTCTCTAAACTCTTCTTTTGTCTCTTCTTTTAATAGTAAAGTATATCTAACTATTCGTCTGCTACTCCCCTGTATCATCCCCTGATTCAACAATTTCTTAAACGGTTCTTCATAACCAATATGGCCTAAATCGAACAGCACTTTTGTCCATAAGCGGCTGTAGAGTAAATGGCCAACTGCATGCTCGGTGCCACCAATGTACAAGTCCACCTGGTTCCAGTAATCGCTTGCTTTTCTGTTGCAGAAAGTATCGGCATTTTGTGGGTCCATATAGCGGAGGAAATACCAGCTGCTGCCGGCGTAACCGG
This sequence comes from Chitinophagales bacterium, assembly GCA_038320245.1. Taxonomy (GTDB): domain Bacteria; phylum Bacteroidota; class Bacteroidia; order Chitinophagales; family Chitinophagaceae; genus Ferruginibacter. The sequence continues at coordinate 2,271 of JBBQEA010000119.1, forward strand.
GCATGGTGGAGGTTTCTCTTTTTCCCCAGCCTGAAGGCTGGGGAAATTGATATGAGTTGCCCTTGCCTTCAGGCAAAGGAACACTGACCCACTCCGTAATATTCGCCAACGGCCCTTCACCTTCCGGTCCGGGGCCATATTTATCTACATGCGGCAATTCTAATGGCAATTCATCTGCGTCTAATGGAATGGCTACTCCATCGCTCCATATGATGGGGAAAGGTTCGCCCCAATAACGTTGGCGGCTAAAGCCTGCATCCCTCATTCTATAATTCACTTTTCTTTTGCCGATGCCTTGTTCTTCTAATTTTTGTAATACCAGTTCTGATGCATCCATCATTTGCATGCCATTTAAAAAACCGGAGTTTTCCAGAGTGGCTTCTTTGGTGGCGTTGGCAACTTCGCCATTAAAATAGCTGCCAATAATATTGGTAATCGGGATATTGAAATGCTGTGCAAATTTAAAATCCCGTTCATCGCCGCAAGGCACGGCCATGATAGCGCCGGTGCCATAGCCTGCCAGCACGTACTCACTTATGTAAATTGGAATTTCTCTTCCATCAAAAGGGTTAACGGCATATGCCCCTGTAAAGCATCCGGTAATTTTTTTCTCTGCCATTCGGTCAACATCGCTACGGCTTTTTACATAGGCAATGTATTCATCAACGGCTTTTGTTTGTTCAGCACTTTTTATTTGTTGCACCAAATTTAGTTCGGGTGCTAGTACCATAAAGTCAACGCCAAAAATGGTATCGGGTCGGGTGGTGTAAACCCTCACCCCCGCCTCTCCCTGCAAGGGAGAGGAGCCCCTGACAGCGGCTCTTTTTTCAGCAGCTGATTGTTTTATTTCATCAGCTTTATCTTGTATCGTCTTTAGAGCATTATCGAGGTTGCCTATAATTTCTTCATTTGTAAAACGCAATATTGTAAATCCAAGTTCCTTTAATCTGGTATCTCTTATTTCATCTGCATTTTTTTGTTCAGGTTTGTTGTGATATCCACCATCAATTTCAATTACCAACCACACATCCAAACAAATAAAATCTATTATATAATTTTCTATAGGATGCTGTCTCCTGAACTTATGGCCAATATTTCTACTCCTCAATGCATTCCACATAATTGCTTCTGCCTCGGTAGGGATTTTTCTATTTGCTTTGGCATTTTCAAAATTCATCACATTGTCAACTGTATACTTAGCATATCCACTTCCAGGAACGCTCTCTTCCTTAATTTGAGAAGAGCTTGAACCCGCAGGGGCCAAGTCCTCTCCCCTGCGGGGAGAGTTAGAGAGGGGAAATACTATCTCCGCCCCCACACTTTTTCCAATCCAGTTGCGCTGCATTTCTTTCATGCTGTCGCTAAAATCCACTGTTTCCAGGCCTTCCAGCAAACGGTCGGCGTATTTGGTGATGCGTAAATACCATTGGCGCATTTTCTTTTTTACTACCGGATGGCCGCCACGTTCGCTCACACCATTTACAACCTCGTCGTTTGCAAGTACAGTACCCAATACTTCACACCAATTAACTTCGCCGTACTTACTAAAAGCAAGCCGGTATTCCATCAATATTTCCTGTTGCTTTTTAAAATCGAAACTGTTCCATTCATCGGCGGAAAAACCGGTGATGTTTTCGTTTGGCTGATTGATATTCCCTTCGTTTGCAAATTGTTTTTCTAATGCTGCAATTGGTATTGCCTTGTTTTGTTTAGTATCAAAATAGCTGTTGAATATTTCTAAAAATATCCACTGTGTCCATTTGTAATAAGCTGCATCGCTGGTGCGTACCTCCCGATCCCAATCGTAGCAAAAACCAATTTTGTCTAACTGTGCTTTAAAAGTGGCAATATTATTATTGGTTGTGGTGGCCGGGTGCTGACCGGTTTCAATTGCATACTGCTCTGCCGGTAAACCAAAACTATCAAAGCCCATCGGATGCAAAACATTAAAGCCTTTTAATCTTTTATAGCGGCTGTAAATATCGCTGGCAATATAGCCTAGCGGATGACCTACGTGCAACCCTGCACCGCTGGGGTAGGGGAACATATCCAGCACATAATATTTGGGCTTATCACTTAAGTTAGAAACTTTGTAAGTATGGTTGTTTTTCCAGTTGTCCTGCCATTTTTTTTCTATCTCGGTAAACTTGTATTCCATTGCTTGAATTTTATTTTAACATTCCTTCGTCAATTACTATCGGTTCAAAAAAATATATTTGACATTCATTTTTTTGAAGACGTCAAAAGTACAGCAAAGCAGGTAAAAACCTTTACTTTTGCGCCATCTAAATGGCCTGTGTGAATAGATGTGATACTGTGGAAAAGCCCAATAAAGATAAAAAGTACAAGAGTGCGACGCCAATGCAGCTTATTAGAATTGCAACAGCCGGGCTCAAAATTGTATTTTAATTTAACTAAAACGAAAACCTACATAAACCAACCTATTATGGCATTTTTTGGTAAAGATACTTCGGCTAAACGCAGCAAACCTTCTTATGGCTACGCAATTGTAGGCGTGGCGCTGGTATTGTTTTTATTTGGCATTGTGGGCTGGTTGTTTTTAAACCTGAAAAAATCGGGCGAAATGTTCCGTGAAAATATACAGGTACATGCCTGGATAGCACCCACCGCTAAAAAGGTACAGATAGACTCTTTACAAAATCATATTACGGCCTTGCCCTATGTTAAATCGGTTGAGTTTGTTACCAAAGAAAAAGCCATTCAAAAATGGAATGCCGAAAATGACAGCAGCTGGAAAAAATTTATTGCCAACAATCCACTTCCGGAGAGCATAGATTTTTATGTAAAGAGTAATTTTATGGACAAGGATAGTTTGGATATGTTAAGTAATAACCTGTTGAGTAATTACACAGGTGTAATTGCAGAAATTCAATATCCTAAAGAAACCTTGAGTAACGTGAGTTCTCTAACACGATATGTAGCTTCCTTTATTTTAATTATGGCTGTAATTTTATCCATCATCGTAATTATTTCGATAGATAATACTATCCGTTTGGCCATGTACAGCAATCGCTTTTTAATTAAAACGATGCAAATGGTAGGTGCCACAAGAGGGTTTATTGCAAGGCCGCTGGACATAAGGGCTATTGTAAATGGACTGATTGCAGCTTGCATAGCCATTATTGCTGTATTTGCATTTATTATATTGGTAGAAAATTTTGTACCCTGGCTAAGGCTGCTAAGGGATGGCGCCAATATGGCTATCATTGTAGGCGGAATAGTAGTATTGGGTATTACCATTTCGCTGGTAAGTACCCATCGTTCGGTACTAAAATACTTACATATGAAACTGGATGATTTGTATTAAGCTTTTAAAAATACCTTTTCGTTTTAATTATTATTACTTTTACTTGCAATCAAAAAAATTGATACTTACATGGCTACTGTTAAAAAACAACTTACTGTAAACCCACTTTTTGGAAAAGAAAATTTTATATGGATGCTGGCCGGAGCCGCGGTAATGGCCCTGGGCTTTTTTTTAATGGGAGGGGGTAAAAGTGCCGACCCAACCAAATTTATGGATGGAGAAATATACAGTACCACCCGTATTACCATTGCACCCATCCTGATTATTGCAGGTTTTATTATAGAAATATTTGCGATAATGAAGAAACCAATTAAAAATAAAATAAGTTAATAATTTACTAACATATGCGATGGATTTACATCGCATTTATTATTTTATTTTGCGCCACCATGACAACTTTTCAATCGATCATTATTGCAATTATTGAAGGTCTTACAGAATTTCTTCCGATTTCTTCTACTGCACATATGAAATTTGCCCATCCTTTATTGGGTATTACTGCCACTCCTTTCAATGATCTGTTTGAAGTGGTTATTCAACTGGCGGCTATACTGGCTGTTGTTGTGTTGTACTGGAAAAAATTTTTCGATTTTAAAAACTTTAAATTTTACTTTAAACTGATAATAGCCGTAATACCTGCATTGGTGGGTGGATTATTGTTGAAAAAGCATATTGATGCTGCATTAGATAATCTTACAGTTATTTCCTGGGTGATGGTTGCAGGAGGTGTGGTTTTGTTGTTTATAGATAGTGTTTTTAAAAAGCCTACTATTGATTCGGAAGAAAAAATAACCAACAAAACAGCTTTTATCATTGGTTGCGGTCAGGTTCTTGCTATTATTTTTCCGGGGCTTAGCCGGAGTGCTGCTACCATTATTACGGGTATGAGCCAAAAACTTACGAGGAGCGAAGCTGCCGAATTTTCTTTTTTTCTGGCTGTACCAACCATGCTGGCCGCCTCGGCTAAAAGCTTTTGGGATACCTATAATGAACATCCTGAAGTAATTGACAGCTCTAACCTTTTAACGCTGCTGCTTGGCAGTGCGGTGGCATTTATAGTAAGTATTATTGCTATAAAATTCTTCATCGATTTTTTAAAGAAACACGGCTTCAGGGTATGGGGTATTTATCGTATTGTAGCCGGTGTAATTATGTTGTTGCTTATCTGGTTTGGTGTGATTGCTCATTAAATTGCTTCAGCATTTTCCACCCTCCTAGTTTTGCCGTTTAGGTGTTTGGTTGTTTCTACTTCTTTAAAAACTCAACGTCTTGCCGCTTTAACGCCACCTTAATAATTGTTCACTGAAAAAAAGAGCACATTTTGAAATGCAACGGTAATGTTGTTGTTCGATAATTTTGTTTATTTTGTTGACCCTGTTAACCGGTTAAACCATCCAAAATAATTATTAATGCAAACTGCTTCAAAAAAAATTGTCAATGGCTGGGCAATGTACGATTGGGCCAATTCTGTTTATAACCTTGTAATTACCACTACTTTTTTCCCTGCTTATTTTGCAGCAGTTACCAGCCTCCAAAATTTTCCGGATGGTATTGAATTTATGGGCAGGCATTTTGTAAACACGGAGTTGAAGGACTATGTGCTTTCTTTTGGGTTTTTGATAATTGCCATTTTATCGCCTGTACTTTCTTCCATTGCCGATTACAAAGGCAATAAGAAAAATTTTATGCGCTTTTTTTGTTACATGGGCGCTTTAAGTTGTGCCGTTATGTTTTTCTTTGATAAAAATCATATCACCCTTGGCTTGATGGCTTTTATGTTTGCCGGAATTGGTTTTTATGGCAGCCAGGTTTTCTACAATTCTTACCTGCCGGAAATTGCTTCGGATGAAGACATGGATAAAGTAAGTGCCAAAGGCTATTCACTTGGATACATTGGAAGTGTATTAATGCAGCTGGTGGGCTTTGCGTTGGTTATGTTGATGGAGGATAAAACCCTGGCACTAAAACTTACCTTTTTGTTGGTAGGTATCTGGTGGGTAGCTTTTGCACAAATTACTTTTAATGTTTTGCCTATCAGTAGTAAAAGCGAACGAAAAAGCAAAAAGCATGTACTGGTAAATGGCTTTCACGAATTACAACTTGTATTTAAGCAGGTAAAAAACATGCCGGTTTTAAAACGATTTTTAACGGCATTCTTTTTTTACAGCATGGGTGTACAAACGGTAATGCTGGTAGCAATTGACTTTGGCATCAAGGAATTGAAACTTCCTGATCAAAAATTAATTATCACCGCTGTAATCATACAACTGGTGGCTATTGTTGGTGCCATTGGAATGTCCAGGCTATCATCAAAATTTGGTAATTTACAGGTGCTGATATTAACTGTTTTATTGTGGATAGGCGTATGTATTGCAGGTTATTTTATTACTACCGAAACACATTTTTACATTATTGCATCGCTGGTAGGTTTGGTAATGGGTGGCATTCAATCGCTCAGCAGATCTACCTACAGCAAGCTGATGCCGGATACAAAAGATACCGCCTCTTTCTTTAGTTTTTATGATGTTACAGAAAAACTGGCAATTGTTATCGGGCTGTTTACCTTTGGGTTTATTGAAGGTATTAGCAGCATTCGCCAATCTATTTTATCGTTGGTTGTATTTTTTGTTATCGGATTTATTGCGCTTTGGTTTGCTGCCAATAAACAAAAAGCTTTGGCAAGGGCAAGGATTTAAAATATTTTTTTATGAATTTATTCAGCATCAACACCGGGCATTTTAAACTTGATGGCGGTGCCATGTTTGGCGTTGTTCCCAAAAGCATGTGGAACAAATTGAACCCCGCCGACGAGAATAATTTGTGTAGCTGGGCCATGCGTTGTTTATTAATAGAAGATGAAGGCAGGCTGATTTTAATTGACAACGGAATGGGGGATAAACAGGATGCAAAATTCTTTGGACATTATTACCTGCACGGCAGCGATACATTGGATAAATCGCTTGCACAACATGGTTTTACCAGGGATGATATTACGGATGTATTTTTAACGCATCTGCATTTTGATCATTGTGGTGGAAGCATTATCAAAGAAGGTGATAAGCTGGTGCCTGCATTTAAAAATGCCACTTACTGGAGCAATGAGCAACACTGGAAATGGGCCACAGTGCCCAATGACAGGGAAAAAGCCAGCTTTTTGAAAGAAAATATTTTGCCCATACAGGAAAGCGGGCAGCTGAAATTTGTGGAGGTGAATGGCGGATGGTCAATGGTGAATGGTCAATGGTCAACGGTGAATAGTGTAGACATTCGTCCTTCTGGAATTCTTGCTGATGTATCAATTATTATTGCCAATGGGCACACAGATGCTATGATGTTGCCGGTGATAAAATATAAGGGGAGAACAATTGTTTTTATGGCCGATTTGCTGCCTTCAATATCGCATATTCCATTGCCTTATGTAATGGCTTACGATATGTTTCCACTTACAACTTTGCAGGAGAAGAAAAGCTTTTTAACTGAAGCGCTGGAGAAGGATTATATCCTGTTTTTTGAACATGATCCCGTTAACGAATGTTGCACGCTGGAACAAACATTAAAAGGTATCCGTGCAAAAGATGCTTTTAAATTGAGTGAGATAAATTGATAGTTGATAATTGAATAGTTGATTTGTCATAATATTATACACGTCAAATAACTCCCCTTCAGGGGATGGGGGTAAACACCTCAAATAACTCCAAGCTCCAGATCAATTGCACGGGTACTTTTATTAATTTCAATAAGGAAAAAATGATGGATATCTAAAGGCAAATAAGGCTGCTGGCAAATATCCAGTGTGCAATACCATCCAGTCACGAAAGATGCAATACATGAATTATACGCAACACAAAAAGCTAAATATTCCAAAACGCTGCAAGTAACGAATCAAATTAATCCGGCTTCTGATGTTCTTTATTTGCCTTAAAATATGTTGCTCCTTTTCTCCCCGGTTATATTCATCATGCAGCTTTCTTACCAACGCAGCCAATGATAAAAAACGATTGGTATAAGCCAGCATCAGTAAGGTAATGGCAGGAAAGAGTAAGGCAGGTGTATTAATGTTGATTTCTAAAATGCAGTAAAAATACAGCAGGACTGCAGAATAAAGAAAGCAGCATCAGTAAAAAACTACAAAGCAGCGGGCGTAAGGCCTTTTTTACCGGCATTTTTTTTATCTATCCAATGTTGAAATTTGCAGGTTACCCAGGCACTTCCGGCACCCACTACGGCACCTGTCAGCACATCAGTAGGGTAATGAACACCCTGGTACATTCGGGAGTACCCCACGGCTGAAGCCCACAAAAATGAAGGTGCAATAACATACCATTTTGGATATAAAATACTTAAAGAAGTAGCAGCGTAAAACGCAGCCGACGTATGGCCCGAAGGAAAGGAGTAACCGCCCCCTTCTGTTTTTTTAATTATGTCTGGATATGTAATAAACGGTCTGTCCCTTTGTACAATCACCTTTGCACCATGGGTAATAATAGCGGATAAAACATAGCCACCAACCATATAAAGCGCATCTTTCTGCAATTGCTTGTTATGCTTAGCAAGGCCCACAGCTAGTAACGTAACGGGAGCAGCAATATTTACTACTGTAACACTATTAGAAGTAAAACTGCTAAAATCATTTTTAAAAGAAGATTCATTGTGATTAATAGATCTCAGCAAATCAATATCAAAATTTTGGGAATTACCTGCAACCGATAAAAATAAAACAGCAGCAGTAAAAAAGCATTTTAAAGACTTCATGGTAAAAGATTACAAGTTGAATGGATGTAAGTTAAATGCTTATTAATTGTTTAGTAATTAAGTACTGGTAAAGTCATTCTTTCCGCTAAGTTTAGATGTTTAGAACGTTTAGTTGTTTAGATAAAGATCTTTAAAACCAACGATTACTATAAATAACAAGCAGACATCATAATTATACTCCTTTAAGATGTGTACTTATAGGAATATTGATTTTGATACTAAAATTCCGTCCCATGTTAAATACGCCCATCCTGCCGGTGGCCATATTTTCGGCAGCATATTTAAGACGGCTTAAATGATTTTGATAAGCTACATCACCCAGGTTAATGCCTGCTACATGCAGACTGAACAAGGTTTTACCATTGGCAGAAACTATATCTGCGCCAATACCTGCATTCAGTAAAGAATAGCCTGCAGTAGCGGTTTCCGTATTGTACGCAGTAAAAATTTTATTTTGTTTAAAGGTATTATCCAACTCAATTTTTGCGTAAAAATTAGCAACGCCTTTTGTTAATGTCTTAAAGTTGCAGCGTACTTCATTTATCAATTTTGGTGCAGGAATAAAAGGCAGGTAGCTGGATGATTCAACGGCTTGCTTAAATTTTCCGGTGGTGAAGGAAAAAGTATTTTCAATATGTAGCCAATCTAACGGATGCGGATGGATATCTACACTTGCCTCTATACCGCTTAAGGTAGCATTCCGCTGATCGAATTTAAAAGCTGCTAAATCTGCGCCAGCAACATTTACTGTTGAATCGCCACCACTTGCTGACAGCAACTTTCTATAAAAAATAAAATTATTGAATGTATTGTAAAAAGCAGACAGGTTTACAGATATATGCGTTGTATTAAATTCTAAACCGCCATCTATTTGAGTACTGGTCTCACTCTTTAAATCCGCATCACCAAATTCGTAACGAATGGTGCCTTCATGTGCGCCATTGGAAGCAAGTTCTGGAATACTCGGTGCCCTGAAACCCCTTGCCAGGTTAAGTTTAAAGTTAAGTTGTTTGGTAAGTTGTGCGGCCAGTCCTGCACTTCCGGAAAAATTTGCAAACGACTTTTTAAAAGCTGCACCTTTTATTGTACTACCCTCCAGTAAGTTTTTTACATCCAGATTTCTGGTATCGTACCGGGCACCACCACTCAAGGTAATATTGCTGATTATTTTTTGTGTGTACACAAATCCGCCGATATCAAACAAATCATAATTCGGTATTAGTTGCTCAATTCCCTTGTTGGTATTTTGTTGTTTCATCCCATTTACACCAATAGCCGTTTTAAAACCATTCATTTCGGGTAGATGAAATTGCGCAGTATAGGTGATCGTTTTTAAATCAAAAAACAACGATCGCTCATTTATATTTTCCGGGTTACCAAATTCTTCCCGCTGGTTTTGCTGATAGCCAACATTGAGCGTTAAACGGCTTCTACCAAACCTGAAAGAATTATCGGTAGCAATTTTAAAATGCCGGATGTGCTGAAAAGGAACCTGTGGTACGGTACTTTTAAAATCATCATCTGTAGCCCTTACAACATTGCCACCAGCAATTGGCTTTACAAAATATCCCAGCTCATCTCTTTCCCCTTCTATCAGCCCTGCTTTTAAATTAAAATTACTGAACAGCAGGTGGCTGTAACCCCAGTTGCCATTGTATCCGGCGTAGCCGCCAAAATTATTTTGATTGTACTTTGAGTTAAATACCCTGCCATCGTATTTATTTCTATAATCAGCGGCGGCAGTTGAGGAACTGTACAAATTCCAGTTGATACCGTTTACATTTCCGGCAATATTTGCATTGAGCAACCTTGCATTGTTATTGGATTGGTAACTGCTTAAAATATTTGCTTTAATGGTATTGTTTTCAACAGGCACATTGGTGATAATATTGATAACGCCGGCAATGGCATCGCTGCCATAAATAAGTGAGGCAGGTCCTTTTAATACTTCCACTTTGTTTACACTTGATTCATCAATTTCAATTCCATGTTCATCGCCCCACTGCTGTCCTTCCTGCCGCACACCATCATTAATGGTTAACACCCTGTTATATCCAAGGCCACGTATTACCGGCTTTGAAATAGCAGGCCCGGTTGAAAGGGTGGATACGCCGGGAATTTTTGTGAGCGACTCAATAATGTTGGTTGAAGTTGATTGCAACAAATCATCCCTCCTTAACAGGGAAACCTGGTAAGGAGATTTCTTAAGTTGTGTTGCAGCACCCACACCGGTTATGATGACTGCATTGTTTTCAACTACGGATTGGTTGAGAGCATAATCTTTTTTTGTATCACCATTTATTTCAACCTGCTCTGCTATTGTTGCATAGCCAATGTGAGATATTTCTACCAGGTGCTTTCCCTCGGGGATGTTCAACAGAGAAAACTGCCCATTTGCGTTAGTGGAGCTACCAACTTTAATATCGATAAAATAAACAGACACCCCTTCTAAAGGAACATTCGAAGTTGCATCAGTTATCTTTCCACTATAACTGCCTTTTAAAATTTTAATAAAATCATTTTTATCATGAGATGGATTTTCAAATGATGTATTATCCAACAACAGCAAGGCGATACTTAAAAGAATACCAATTTTTAATTCTTTCATCCGATGGTCAATTAATTAATGTAACAATGTTGCAAATGTAAAAAACTGACTTCAATTTCATTTAATTATTTACCTAATGAAATGTTATTGGCAAGTCGTTAGCTGATTTTTGTAGCAGAACAAACCAGACTGTTATCCTATTGAAAGCAAGTTGATTGCCTATTGCACCAGGTAAACTAACACCGGAAAGTGATCGCTATATCCATTATCCCAAATATGTTCAGCTGTAAAAGACCTGTGTGGCAGGCCCTTTTCAATACCAGATTGATGAGTTAGAAAATCCTTATTAAAAATCCTGTTTTTATAATACCTCCATTTGTTATTATTATTCTGAAGAAAGGCACCCGAAATCATTATCTGATCAATCAGATTCCATTGGCCATCGTAAATTTCTGTACCAATACCTTTTTTAAACAAATTGATCCAGGGATTGTAGATATCGGTAAGTGCTACATCGGTTGTATCAGCTTTTGCCTGCAACACTTTTATCACACTGGCATCGGTGGGGTTATCATTCAAATCTCCCATAATGATGATTTTTGTGTTGGGATTGATGGCCAGCAGCGAGTCGGCTATATGTTTACCAACAGCGGCAGCTACCTGGCGGTATGGACTGGTTTGTGCAACACCTCCCCCACGACTGGGCCAGTGGTTTACCATAATATGCATCGTGTCGTTGCCTGCAGCAATACCTTTTACATACAACACATTTCGGGTAGGTCTTAATTGCCCTACAGTTTCTAAAGGCACATGCAATGCAACTGCATTTATAACCCTAAAATATATTGGATTGTACAGCAGGGCAGTACTTATTCCCCTAACATCTGACGTTGGAAACCAAACAAACTGGTAGTTACGGTCTATAATTTCAGGCTGCTTCACCAGGTCCATCAAAACCTTGTCGTTTTCTACCTCGGCCATACCAATGATAGCTGCACCAGCAGGGGTTACATCGGTTCCTAATTGTTGAAAAACGGTAGCGATATTGTGTAATTTTTGTTCGTACACTTCCTGAGTATAGTGATAATCTCCCTTGGGTGTAAAATCATCATCGTCTTTGGTGCTATCATTTTCCGGGTGAAAAAAATTCTCAACATTGTAAAAGCCCACCGCAAAAACCCTATAACCCTTTTGTGCAGCTGCTGAATAAACGTTCATTACAAATAAAGCTGCCAGCATTAAAAACTTACTCATGGTTGGAAATTAAATGATATGGAAATGGATTTTATTAAATGTTTAGATAATTAGGTCATATCAAAGTTATGCTGTCATTTATGTTTAGAACGTCTAGCAATTTAGATAAAGACCTTAAAACAAACTATTTATTTAACTGCAAATTAGCCAGCATATTCCATATTCCGCATTTTATAAAATAGTATACTTACCGGTAATTAAGGATGATTTCATTTTCAGCAGTTTTTTTTTATTAGTAGTTTATTTTTGGGCCCCAAAAACGTCCTCACTTACAGGCACAAAAGTGAACGCAAAAAAAGGCATAGATCCAAATAGTCATACTATCTGTATCTATGCCTGACATGTTGCATTATACTTTCAATTAATAATACATAGTTGATGCAGCAACTTACTCTACAATTACTTTTACAAATGATTTTATATTTCCGGGATGAATTACTTCAATTTCATAAATTCCTTTGGCAACTCCTTTTGCAATTTGTATTTCTTTCTTTTGAACAGTACCTGCATTTGAAAACGTAGTACGGTTCATTGTTTGGCCGGTTGCATTAAGCAGGCGCAGGGAATAGTTGCCTTTAGCCATATTATTAAAATACAGCCTTATTACACCATCTGCAACCGGGTTAGGATATACATTGATGCTTCCGCTGCTATTTGTAATCCGAACTTTTACCAATTCACTGTAACCTGACTTTTCGTTGTAACCGTTACTTTTAATGCGATAAAAATTATCCCCCGCAACTGCATTTTCATCCAGCCAGTTATATATAAAGTTGCCTGCAAAACCACCCTGTGATTGTGTAGTATTTACCTTCGTAAAATGAGTACCATCTACAGATTTTTCAACTTCATAATCTCTAATATTTATTTCATTGGCTACCTTCCATTGCACTGCAATTTTTTTATTTTGCTGCCACGCTTTTACGCTGGTAATTGTAACTGGAAGTACTGTTTGAACCGGAGATTTAAGCACAACCCGGAATCTATCTTCCGCCTTTGAGAGCGGATTGGCAGTGATGGCAAAATCAATCTCACTAACCCCAACTGTACTGAGTTGTAAACGATCACCGGTAAATTTATCTTCCAGAAAAGCCTCGTAGCCGGGTTTAAAATCAGTGGCTTCAAACCGAAAGCGATAAGGCAGTTCATTAAATTTTGATATTGCAAAAAAGATAGTATCTGAATCCTTTATATCACTCCTTTTTTCAATTGCAATTTTAACCGAATCCCT
>JBBQEA010000120.1:0-15268 GCA_038320245.1 Chitinophagales bacterium
GTTTGCTCATTAATAAGTTGAAATAGTTTTTTTGATACCGAATACGGAGCATGTGGAGAAAACACAGTCTGTATTTGGTTAGTTCTTACCTGTCGAGCGTCGGTCGTCGGAGGTCGGTTGCCGCCCACCGGTCGTCGGTCATCGGTCGTCAGTCGTCGGCTTTCGGTCGGTCGTCGGTAGTCGGTAGTCGGTAGTCGACGATTCATCCCCCTAAACTCCTCATACAGCTTCCGCATTTCCTCCAACCGTTTTGCGGCGGCGGCATCAACAAAGCCACTCACCTCAATAAAATTATGCCAGTGTAAGGGGCTGTTTTCTTTATGATGTATGGAATTAGCTGTATTACAAATATCGCCAACAGCCACAATTCCAGACTGGTACATTTCTGCTGCTGCATCCTCAATAGCTTGTTGCACAGCCTCATCCGTGGCTTTTCTTTGTGTCATTACCTGTTGCACAAAATTTACAAGTCCGCCTCCGTCAGGTATCAATCCTTTTAAATGGCTAAGTTCAATATGGCAATGAGCATTGATAAAACCCGGACAAATCAGTCCATCCAATTGTTGAATTTCATCTCCTGCATCCTGCACAGGTACTATATCGAGAATGCGCCCGTTGTCATCTGTTATGATAGCCTGTTGGCCTGTTAACAGTTGATGTCCGTTAAAAATATAATCGGCTGTAAATTTTCTGTACAAATTGATTGGTTGAGATAATGTAAATTTGCAACCGCCAAAGTATGCAGTTGTAATAAAAGTTGCATAAAGGTAAACTGTACAGGAGTGCAACTCCCGAAAAAAATCGGGACAGGCCTGCGATGTTGCCACAATTTATACAGCCGGGCTCAAAAAAACATTTAAAAATATGCTCTTTTAATAAAGAGCGTTTGTGAAATATGCTAGACAAATTAGACGCCATCAAAGCAAGATTCGATTCGCTGGGAGTTGCATTAACCAACCCGGAAATTGTAAGTGACAATAAAAAATTTACTGCTACCAGCAAGGAATACCGCAGCCTGGAAAAAGTGGTAGTAGCAAGAGACGCTTATGTGAAAATTTTGGATGATATTGAATTTAATAAAGAGGTATTAGGTGGCGATGATGCCGAAATGAGGGATTTAGCCAAGCAGGAACTGCCAGACCTGGAAGAAAAAAAAGAAGGCCTGGAAAAGCATCTCCGCAATTTACTGATACCCAAGGATCCCTATGACGAGAAAAATGCTATTCTTGAAATACGAGCAGGCACCGGTGGTGATGAAGCCTCTCTATTTGCAGGAAACCTTTTACGCATGTATCTTAAGTATTGCGAAAAAAAGGGTTGGAAAACAGCCTTACTTAGTGAAAGTGAAGGAACAGCAGGCGGCTATAAAGAAGTTCAGCTAGAAGTAACGGGAGATGATGTTTACGGTACTTTAAAATTTGAAAGTGGCGTTCACCGGGTACAACGGGTGCCGGATACAGAAGCAAGCGGGCGGGTACATACCAGTGCTGCAACAGTTGCGGTAATGCCCGAAGCAGATGAAATAGATTTTGAACTGAAAGAAAGTGATGTAAAAATGGAAACGGCCCGAAGTGGTGGTGCCGGCGGACAAAATGTAAATAAAGTTGAAACCAAGGTGTTTTTAACTCACAAACCAACAGGCTTGGTGGTAATGTGCCAAACAGAACGGAGTCAGCTGGGCAACAAGGAAAAAGCAATGGACATGATGCGTACCAAGTTGTACGACGAAGAAGTTCGGAAAGCGGAGGAAGCCATTTCTCATAAAAGGAAAAGCCTTGTTAGTACAGGAGACAGAAGTGCTAAAATAAGAACTTATAACTATCCACAAGGCAGGGTTACTGACCACCGCATTGGGTTGACGGTTTATAATTTAGATGAGGTACTCAATGGCGGTGTGCAGGATTTTATAGAAGCGCTGCAATTTGCCGAAAATGCTGAAAAACTGGCTACTCAAAATTAATATACCACCAGAAAAATATATTTACTCCGTTTTCTTTGAGGTGTGGTAAGACAGCGCTATATTTATAAAAAAAACGATGCTTGAAAATCTCTTCAATTTAATCAAAGAACAAGGTGTATCTGACATAATAAATAACCCTGTAATTCCCAATGAAAAAAATGACGCAGTAATAGGAGATGCAACTCAATCTGTGGCAGAAGGTTTTCAGGGGGTATTAGCCGGTGGCGGTTTACAGAGTGTTTTATCTTTATTGGGAGGCAATCAAAATGCCGGATCCGGAAGCAGTTTACTCAACAATCCCATTGTGAGTAATATTATAAGCAATTTTACCAATAAGCTTACCAGCAACCATGGCATTGCCGGAGATCAGGCAAGTGGTATTGCAAAAAATTTAATTCCTGGTGTTATCAGCAGTTTAATCAGCAAAACCAATAACCCCAACGATAGCAGTTTTGATATCAACAGCATTATCGGTTCGTTAACAGGAGGCGCTACCGGCGGTAGTGGCTTCGATTTGCAGGGATTGATAGGTAAATTTACAAATGGGGGCCTAGATGCAAACGGTGACGGTCATATTGGTTTGGATGACATTATTAGTAAAGTAACTGGTGGCGCTCAACAGCAACAGGCTGGTGGAGGTGGGTTATTCGATATGATTAAGGGATTTATGAAATAGTAGTAGCTTGTTTAAAATAATGTTAAAGCATTTTGTTACAAATTACTTAACATCATTGAATGATTGAATACCTTAATTTTACAGTATCAAATTATTCAAATCAATAAATTTAGTATTGGTATAAAATAATTAGTTCTTTGTTGCGTTATAAAATAGGATATGCAGATAAAAATACTGTTATAATAGTTTTAACAGATAGTTTAAATCCATTGGCATTCAATTTGCGTTATATAGAATAGAACACACACAATAATTAAAAATTTAAGATTTTCTCATAAGCAGTTAGTTTTGGTAAACGGCCCCGATTTCCATCGGGGCTTCTCTTTTGCACTAATTTATAGAATGCGTTTGAAGAGATGACACCTCCCTCCTATTATTAAGCTATTATCGCCATAAAATTATTTAATTCACTACGTTTTTAAGTTTACAATACTATTGGCCCCTTTTTAAAAGGTACAAAGTTCAATATAACATATAAAAAAACTCCCCGTATTCCGGGGAGTTTTTTTATATGTTATCGTAAATATACAAAGGATCTATAGGCGAATTTGCCTGCATTTCATACACAGGGTTAATTATGCCGTCTTTTAAACCATATACCCAACCGTGAAGATCTGGTCCTTCTCTTTCCTTCCATGCCCTTTGAATGATGGATGTTTTAGCCAACCGCTGTACCTGCTCTACCACATTTAATTCTGTAAGCCGGTCTGTACGTTCATCATCATCGTTAATATTATTTAGCTCTTCCCTGTTGTGGCGGTATACATCTTTAATATGGCGTAACCACATGTTAAGCACCTGTTTATAATCTAAATTACCCATTGCAGCTTTTATACCACCGCAGCCATAATGTCCACACACAATTATATGTTTTACTTTTAAATGCACTACGGCGTATTCCAGCACACTCAACAGGTTTACATCGGTATGAATAACCAGGTTGGCGATGTTACGGTGTACAAATATTTCGCCGGGGTCTGTACCAGTAATTTCATTTGCCGGCACACGGCTATCGCTGCATCCAATCCATAAAAACTCCGGTGTTTGTTGGGTTGAAAGCCGATTGAAAAAGCCGGGATCATCGTCTACTTTTTCAGCAGCCCAGGCTTTATTTTCCAGTAATAACTTTTCGTAAGATTTCATTGTGTTATTTCTTTTTTAATGAGCAATATCATCGTATAAATGATTTTCGTTTTGGGTGTTGCTGTTAAGCAAATCATGCATTGGTTTGTAATAGCTTTTCTTTATTTCTACTTTAATATTTTTTATAGGTGCATGCAAAGAAAATTCATTGATGGTGTCAATAATATCCTTGTCAATAAAATCGGCCCGGGTAGTATCAATTAAAACAAATGCATTTTCCGGCACCTCTTCCAGTTTTCGTTTTATAATTGCCTTGTTTAAAAAAGAAACATCCTTTCTAAAACGAAACAGAAATTTGTTATTATCATGCACTACAAACACTGCTGATTTAAAATTACTTCGCATTACAAAATACAGCCCCACAATGATACCAACAATAATTCCTTTGAGCAAATCAGTTAGTAATATGGCAGTAATTGTTGTAACGAAAGGGATAAACTGATCCCAGCCTTTTGCATAAAACTCTTTAAACAAAGATACTTTTGCCAGTTTATAGCCGATATAAATAAGGATAGAGGCCAGCGCAGCATAGGGGATTTTATTTAGCAATCCCGGAATAAATGCCACACACAATAGTAATAGCATACCATGTACTATAGCTGATAATTTCGTTTTTGCACCAGCGTTGATATTGGCAGACGACCTTACAATTACAGAAGTAAGTGGCAGGCCGCCAATTAATCCTGAAACAATATTACCAATGCCCTGTGCTTTTAATTCCCTGTTATTATCGGTTACTCTCTTGTAGGGGTCGAGTTTATCTGACGCTTCAATGCTTAACAACGATTCTAAACTTGCTACCAACGCTAAGGTAATGGCAGTAACCCAAACATCTGTGTTAGAAATAAAGCTCCAGTTGGGGGAAGTAAAGAAAGACGTGAACTCGGTAAAAGAGGCAGCAACAGGAATGTTAACCAAGTGCTCCTGCTCTAAAGCGAACGTATTATTTTTGCCAAAAAAGATATTTAGTACAATACCCATTACTACAACTACCAGCGGAGCAGGAATCAATTTAAAAATTACGGCTTTTTTTATCAATACTTTTTCCCAGAGCACTTGGGTAAGTATACCCAATACGCCAATTAAAACAGCAACGGGGGTTATGTAATTGATTGAATAAAAAATTTCAGAAAATGTATTGCTGCTGTCTTTTTGAAAAAAAGCCTGATCACCTGTAAAGTCTTTATCAAAACCCACTAAATGCGGAAGCTGCTTCAATATAAGGATAAGGCCAATGGCAGCAAGCATTCCTTTAATAACACTATTTGGAACGTAGTCACCCAAAATGCCGCCCTTTAAAAACCCAAATAACAGTTGAATAATACCAGCAATTACAACAGAAAGCAAAAATGCTTCGTAAGCTGGAAGTTTTCCGAGGGCAACAGCAACAATTGCTGTTAAACCAGCTGCTGGCCCACTAACACTTAATTGAGAACCACTAAGTGATCCAATAACAATTCCTCCAACTATACCGCCAATAATTCCGGCAAAGAGATTGGGGGCATTAGACCCGAGTGCAATACCAAGGCAAAGCGGTAATGCAACTAAAAATACAACGATGGCTGCAGGCAAATCTGCCCCAGCACTTTGAAAAAATTTTTTCATGATAAAAATGAAACTATAGCTCGCTATGGAGCTGGTGAAAAATATAGAACGGGTAAATAGAATTATTAACCGATCACTACATTAGGAGGGGGCGTTTCAATATCAGCTGCATGAGAAAATGGAAGCATTGCTATATATAATCCAAAGGAGGTATTATTAAGTAAAGAACCCGGATTCAACACATAAAGATGATCTGTAAAAAAATGTTGATCTTCAACTGCGTTGTTTGTCTTCTTTGCAGGAGCGTCATTTATGTGTACTATTTCTTCTGTAATGGGGTTATCAAAACAAAAATAGCGCACTGCCTGCTTTGTTGGCAGCAGTTGCAATACAAATACCAATAGCAATATTACACTTATGATTTTTTTTGTTTTCAAATGGATGCAAATATAAAAACTTAATCCAGTAAATGGTTAACCCAGGTAAAATGATTAACGTTTTATAAGAGTCTGTATTTTAAAGAAGCGTATTAAATGGTCTACATGTTTAAACCACCGCAAGTACTTATAACTTGCCCGGTAACATAACTACTAAGATTTGATGCTAAAAATAAGGTGACGTTTGCAATGTCTTCTGCAGTACCAAATCTGCCCAACGGAATACCAGCTTTGTACTTATCGGCACCTTCACCATCTTTTAAATAGCTCGTCATGTCAGTTTCTACAAAGCCGGGTGCTATTGCATTGCAGCGAATGTTACGGCTGCCCAGTTCTTTGGCTACACTTTTTGTAAACCCAATTACGCCCGCTTTGCTTGCAGCATAACTGCTTTGCCCTGCATTACCCATTTCGCCAATAACACTGCTCATGTTGATGATGCTGCCACTTTTGGCTTTCATCATGGGGCGTATCACCTGCTTGGTCATGTTGAAAACACTCTTTAGGTTCACCTGCATCACTTCATCCCATTGGTCGGGCGTCATCCGCAGCAACAAATTATCTTTTGAAATTCCGGCATTATTTACGCAAATATCTATTTGTCCAAATTCTTTCAACACGTCATTTACAAATAATTCACAGGCAGCAAAATCTCCTGCATTGCTTTGGTAAGCCTTTGCTTTTACACCCATTGCTATTAATTTTTCTTCTAATGCCTTTGCTTTTTCGGCGCTGCTGTCGCTAACAAATGTAAAGGCAACATTAGCTCCCTCTTCTGCAAATTTCAAGGCAATACCTTCACCAATACCACGGGCTGCTCCTGTTACAATAGCTGTTTTTCCTGCTAATAATTTCATTTGATTGTATTTTCTAAGTTGGTTAATGCTACTATTTCTTCCAGTATTTTTCGCTCATTGCTAAGCCGGGGTACTTTGTGTTGCCCCCCCAATTTACCCTTGCTTCTCAGCCATTCATTAAAGGTACCATTTGGCAAAGCCCTTACTATTGGCATTCTTAGCGCAATATCTTTGTAACGTTTGGCTTCATAATCGCTGTTGCAATTCTTCAACGCTTTGTCTAATTCAATGGTAAAATGTTCAAGACTTTTTGGATGCTTGTCAAACTCTACCAACCACTCATGGGTGCCATTTGCGCCATCACAAAAATAAACAGGAGCCGCGGTATAATCATTTACAATGGCATTTGTTTTTTCACAGGCTGCTGCAATGGCATTATCGCTGTTATCTGCAATCACTTCTTCGCCAAAAGCATTGATATAATGTTTAAGCCTTCCGGTAACTTTTATTTTATAGGGATTAAGGGAGGTAAACTGAATGGTATCTCCCACCAGGTAGCGCCAAAGGCCGCCGGTTGTGCTTATCACCAATGCGTAGTTCTTTCCAACCTGAACATTTTTTAAACCTATCGTTATTGGATTCGGCTTTCCATATTCATCCACCGGTAAAAATTCATAAAAAATTCCATGCTCTGTAAAAAGCAACATGCCGTCATCATCCGGTTTTTCCTGTCCGGCAAAAAAACCTTCACTGGCATTATAAATCTCTAGGTAGTTAATTTTACCACCAATAATTTTATCAAACTGCTCTCTATAAGGCACAAAAGAAACGCCCCCGTTAATGTACAATTCTAAATTGGGCCAAACTTCTTTAATGGTTTCTTTGCCCTTTATTTGTAGTATCCGTTTTAGTAGGAGTAATGTCCATGTGGGCACACCAGCCAGTGAGGTTACATTTTCGTCGGCAGTCTTTTGTGCCAGCAATTCAATTTTATTTTCCCATTCGTCCAGCAGGGCAATGCTCAGTTCCGGCGTACGAAGCCACTGACCCCAAAAGGGTGAGTTCTCCATTAAAATTGCACTGAGGTCACCAAATTTAATATCCAGTTCTTCATTTATAATACCTATCTGGTGAGAGCCACCAATCACCAAACCCTTGCCGGTAAGTAAGTCGCTGCTGGGGAAATTTTTGTAATAATTGCTTAATACATCTTTGCTTGCCTGAAAATGATTGTCCTGCAGACTGTCTTCGCTGATGGGAATAAATTTACTTTTATCGGATGTAGTACCGCTGCTTTTGGCAAACCAGTTTATAGGTGTGCCGCAAAGAATATTTTCTTCCCCGTTCATCATTCGATGAACGTAGGGTTTTAAATCATCGTAATCCTGTATGGGTACCCGTTTTTTAAATTCCTTTACATTGAATAAAGAGGAGAAATGATATTTTTTTCCAAACTCAGTGTATTGGGCATCGGTTACCAAATTTTGCAATACCTCCCGCTGGGCAGCCACCGGATGATTACTCCAATTTTGAATGCGCCACAAACGCATCCTTGCTAATTTTGATATGGCGGGAGAGAGGAATTTCATTTGATAAATGGCAAAATACGTAAATGAAATGGAAAGAGAAAATGAATTAGTGGAGACGCCTGCTTATAAAGTCCGGAGATCTTTTAGAATGGATGATTGCTAAAAAATAGATTGTATTTACTTTAACGTAGTAATAAATTATATACGGAAAGATTTTGAGGCTGCTTTTTCTTACGTTCTTCTTAACATCGTAAAATCCAAATGCAGAAGGATGAGCAATTATTTTTTGAATACAGTTATCCAAATCATTATAAAATCTGAAACTCAATCCCGGCACCCGCTTGTCATACCACCAGCCAATTTTATCTATTTCGGCTTCTGCTTTATAGTTAATTTCTACACTGTACATTTCAAGCCTGGGGTTTGAGTCTTGCTTCAGCTTTTTTGATCAATCTTTTTTTTGCATTTTCCCAGGAATCAGATTTTATAGTACCCTTTTTAACAGCATCGAGCCTTTCAAAAATTAATTGTTCTTCTTCTGTTTTTGTATAACTGCCTGGCGGAGGATCTTCAATAGAATCCCATATTTGTCCAATAAGTTTGAATTTTTCTTTCCGTGGAAGTTTCTTTATTTCCTTTATATCAAAAGCCATAAAAGATGTTTTGTATGAAAGTACGAAAATTAGATAATTGATAAATCATCAAGTGAAACATTTATATGTTGATCTTCTTTATAATACCCTTTGCCGAAATATTAAAAACAATTGAATAGATAAAAGAGCAATCAACAGCCAAAAATTTAATAAGGAATTTTTAGAATAATTTCTATGCACACGGCGGATGGTATCAATATGGTTTTTAGCTTTTAGTTTTACTGTATCTATATGCTGTGTTTTGTCTATCGAATCTTTTAGAAACCAGGTTAAAGCATTGTTTTTTGAAGCACTAAATTCTATATGCCACAACGCATCTTTGGTTAGATAAATTATAACACCCACGAAACGGCCTGTAATATTTTTCTATTTGCCATTTTATTAAATGTATCTGTTAAATGCTATCCTTAAAATTACTTACTAAAAGGGCTTTGCGATGGGTGTAGAATTCACCAACTGTCCGCCCGGAACCGCTGCCGATTGTTTCGTCCAGCCACACTTGCGCAAAGATCAATGTCAGCTACAGTGCTATTTGTTTTAAATGAACTTTTTAATGTGATATAATTTCTCGCCAAAGGCAAACTGAATTTCGCCATCATATTGGCTGCTTTGTTGTTTTTCTCTCCATTTTTTCCATTTCATTATTTCTTTTTCCTTATCATTTAATTCAATATCAATATTGCTTCTCGACTTAGAAAATTTAAAAGAAACGGAAATGTACACTCAATGCGTTTCTAACGCTGTCTTTTCAAAATTATTTGAAATCCTTTTTAATGTATCGTTTTGATACAATTTATTAAGATTAAATTCTCGCCGATCTGTCTTCATTAAATGTTCTTGAATTAAAGTTGACAATATTAATACATCTTTATTTTTTTCTGCAATAGGATTATTGGTTGTCAATTTTGATGACGTAGTGCATCCAAATATAAAAATTGTCAATATGGAGAAGATTTTGTGCATTGTAGCTAACTATTGTTTTGCTGCTTCTTCGTGCAAATAATCCTTCCTTTTTAATTCAAAATTTTTACCCAGATATAAGCGCCTAACCTGTTCATCATTGGCAAGTTCTTCGGCAGTGCCATGTTTAAATATCTTTCCGTCAATCAACAGGTAGGCCCTGTCGCAGATAGAGAGCGTTTCATTCACATTGTGATCGGTTATTAAAATACCAATGTTGCGGTATTTAAGCCTAGCTATAATTTCCTGGATATCTTCTACTGCAATGGGATCTACGCCGGCAAAAGGTTCATCCAGCAAAAAAAACTTTGGATCCACCGCCAATGCCCTGGCAATTTCTGTCCTTCTCCGTTCGCCGCCACTTAATGTATCACCGTTATTTTTTCTTACTTTTTGCAAACGGAATTCTTCCAGTAACCGTTCCAGTTTGTCTTTTTGTTCCTGTTTAGTAAGATTGGTCATTTCCAGAACAGCCATAATATTATCTTCTACAGAAAGTTTCCTGAAAACACTTGCTTCCTGCGGCAGGTAGCCAATGCCCATCTTTGCTCTTTTGTACATTGGCAGGTTGGTAATGTTGATGTCGCCTAAAAAAACTTCGCCCGAGTCGGGCTTTACCAAACCAACCACCTGGTAAAAAGATGTTGTTTTTCCGGCACCGTTGGGGCCAAGCAGCCCTACAATTTCGCCTTGCTTTACATTAAAAGAAACATCATTTACAACCGTACGGCTTCCGTAAATTTTTACCAGGTTGTTGGTTTGTATAGTTAAGTCCAATGGAAAATATTTGCAACAAAAATAGGTCAAACCATTAAAAGCCCCTTCCTTCATTTAAGTTTAACAGATGTTTGCACTTTATGCTTACTTAAGTAAGTTTGCAAACATTTAAATAGTACATGAAAGTAACAGACCATATAGCGCAGGCAAAAGATACCTTGGTTTCTTTTGAAATTTTACCCCCTTTAAAAGGTAAAACCATTAATA
Organism: Chitinophagales bacterium; assembly: GCA_038320245.1. GTDB lineage: Bacteria > Bacteroidota > Bacteroidia > Chitinophagales > Chitinophagaceae > Ferruginibacter. Next base: position 10,685 of record JBBQEA010000120.1, read on the forward strand.
CGATTTATAATAATTTAGACCCCTTTATGGAGTTTAAACCTTCTTTTATAAATGTTACTTATCACCGCATTGAAACCATGTTTAAGAAAAAAGCGGATGGTACTTTTGAGAAGGTAGAGGTTAAAAAACGACCCGGCACGGTGGCCATTTGTGCTGCCATAAAAAATCATTACAACGTAGATACCGTACCGCATTTAATTTGCGGTGGCTTCACCAAAAGGGATACAGAAGATGCACTAATTGATTTAAGTTTTTTAGGAATTGATAATGTGTTGGTATTGCGTGGCGATGCTGCAAAAAACGAAGCTAATTTTGAACCAGAATCTGGCGGACATGCCTATGCAGTTGATTTGCAAAAGCAGGTGGTTAATTTAAGAAATGGCATTTACCTGGAAGAGGATATTAAAAATGGCGGCAAGGCAGATTTTTGTATCGGCACAGCCGGTTATCCTGAAAAGCATTTTGAAGCGCCTAATTTACAAAGTGATCTACTGCATTTAAAAGAAAAGGTAGATGCAGGTGCCGACTATATAATGACACAAATGTTTTTTGACAATCAAAAGTTTTTTGATTTTGTTAAAGCCTGCCGTAATATCGGCATTGATGTCCCGATTATTCCAGGCCTAAAGCCCATTACCAATAAAAAACAGCTTTCTATTTTACCGAAAGTTTTTCATGTGGATATACCCGCTGATTTATCGAATGCAATTCTTAAAGCCAAAACAGATGAAGACTGTGAGCAAATTGGAACCGAATGGCTAATACAGCAATCGAAAGAATTAAAAGCATTTGGGGTACCGGTTTTACATTATTACACATTGGGTAAGGCGCATGTAATTTTGGATGTGGTAAAGGAAATAAGATAAGTGAATTGTATTAATATAAAAAAGCTGGCATTTTATTGGCCAGCTTTTTTTATTCTCATTTCAATAAAATCATCCCAACAGGAAAGAATTAAATATACTATATAACCGAAAAAAATTAATGCGCCAGCAACCAATTTTCCCCCTCGCCTATTTCTGCATTGGTTGGTACAGCATTGGGCAATGCAAGGGCATTTTGCATGCACTCTAAAATAACCGGTTTTACTTTTTCAAGTTCTTCTTTTAACACATCAAAAACTAATTCATCATGCACCTGTAGCAGCATTTTACTTTTGAATTTATGAGCTTTAAATGCTGCGTCAATTTTTATCATAGCCAGCTTAATCATATCTGCAGCTGTGCCCTGTATGGGTGAGTTGATGGCGTTGCGTTCGGCAAAGCCACGTACCGTAAAGTTTGCGCTGTTAATGTCTTTCAGCCAGCGCTTGCGGCCCATCAAAGTTTCCACATAGCCTGTTTCTTTGGCAAAGTTGATGGTATCATCCATGTATTTTTGGATGTTGGGGAATTGCTTTTTATAGTTGTCAATAATCTCTTTGGCTTCGGTTCTTGATATGCCTAAATTATCCGCCAAACCAAATGCACCCTGACCGTAAATAATGCCAAAGTTTACGCTCTTGGCTTTGTACCGCATCTCTTTTATTACATCCGCTTCTTCAACATTAAATACTTTAGCTGCGGTAGCGGTATGAATGTCTTTGCCTGTTTTAAATGCTTCACACATATTTGCATCGGCGCTGATAGCGGCTACAATTCGCAATTCAATTTGAGAATAATCGGCTGATACCAGCACATGATTTTCATCTCTTGGAATAAATGCTTTTCTTATTTCTCTGCCCCGTTCGGTACGCACGGGAATGTTTTGCAGATTGGGATTGGTGCTGCTGAGCCTGCCTGTTACGGCCACTGCCTGTGCGTATGAAGTATGTACCCTGCCCGTTTTGCTGTTGATCAATTGTGGCAAGGCATCAACGTACGTATTCTTTAATTTAGTAAGCTCCCTAAAGGATAAAATATCATTGCATATTTTATGCTGATTGGCCAGCTTTGCCAACACATCTTCACCGGTTGCATACTGGCCCGTCTTTGTTTTTTTTGCTTTAGGATCCAGTTTCATTTTATCAAACAACACTTCCCCCAATTGCTTAGGACTGGCCAGATTAAATTTTACACCAGCCTGTTCATAAACCGATTCTTCAAACTCCAGCGCATCTTTTTGCAACACAATACTGTAGTCTTTTAAAAATTGCTCATCAATACGGATACCTTCAAACTCCATGTTGGTGAGCACTTTCACTAATGGATTCTCTACTTCTGAAAAAACCTTTTCTACCTGTTCTTTTTTTATCAGGGGTAAAAAAACATTTTTTAGTTGCAGGGTGATGTCTGCATCTTCGGCCGCATATTCTTTAATTTTTTCAATTTCAATATCCCTCATATTGCCCTGGCCTTTTCCTTTTTTACCAATTAATTCGGTAATGGATACCGGCTGATAACCGAGGTACTTGGCGCTCAATAAATCCATGCTGCTTTTACCATCCGGCTCTATTACATAATGCGCCAGCATGGTATCAAAAATATTTCCCAGCAGCTCAAAACCATACCATTTCAACATCAGTAAATCGTACTTAATATTTTGTCCTACCCAGGTGATAGAAGCATTGTTGAATAATGGTTGAAAATTATTTAAGAGTTGAATGCAGGCATCCCTGTCTACCGGGCAAGGCACATAATAGGCTTCTCCTTTTGTAACGGAAAAGCTAAGTCCCACCAGTTCCGCCTCGTTAGGATCGAGGCCGGTAGTTTCAGTATCGAAACAGATTTCAGTTTGCTGAATTGCTGTGTCGATGAATTGCTGAATATCTATCTGATCGTTTAATAAAATATAATTATGAGGCGTGTTATGTATGTTTTTATCAAGAGCAATTACAGGCTCTTCCGAGCCGCTTTCGGCACTTCCGTCTTGCAGCACACTTTCATTTGCTGTGCTGTTTTCGGCAGCTGCTTCATTGTTTCCAAAAAGGTCTAACTGGTTTGTATTTGCTTTTGCCTTGCGGTTGTCGGTCGTCGGTTGGCGGTCGTCGGTCCCCGCAGCTGGTCTCCATTGATCGGGCAATGCTCCTGCATCTTCCCCTAACAATCGTTTGGTAAATGACCTAAACTCCAGCATATCAAATATTTCTTTCAGCGCCTCTTTGTTCATTTCCTTAATTCTAAAATCCTCTTCATGAAAAATAGCTGCCGGAATATCGGTGATTATGGTGGCCAGTTTTTTACTCATGATGGCATCTTCTTTTCCTGCCCTCACTTTTTCGCCGAGGGAGCCTTTTATTTTGTCTGCATTGGCTAAAATATTCTCCAGTGTTTCGTATTCATTCAGCAACTTGGCAGCCGTTTTTTCGCCAACGCCTTTTATGCCGGGGATATTATCAACGGCATCTCCCATCAATCCTAAAATATCTATTACCTGGCTTACATTTTTAATGCCCCATTTTTCACATACTTCTTTTGGTCCCATAATTTCTATGCTGCCGCCCTGGTATGGTGGTTTATAGATTTTAATTTTTTCGGTAACCAGCTGGCCATAATCTTTATCGGGGGTTACCATGTACACTTCGTAGCCTGCCAATTCTGCCTGCCGGGCGAGGGCGCCAATAACATCATCGGCTTCGTACCCGTCAATAGCAATTACCGGAATGTTTAAGGCTTCAATAATTTTTTTTATATCTGGTACAGCCGCTAAAATATCTTCCGGGGTTTCCTGGCGGTTGGCTTTGTAATCGGCAAAATCGGTATGACGTTCTGTTGGGGCATGGGTGTCAAAACATACGGCCATGTGGGTTGGCTTTTGGTTGTTGATTAAATCAACCAATGTATTGGTAAACCCAAATTGGGCGTTGGTATTACGGCCTTTGCTGGTAATACGTGGATTGCGTATCAGCGCATAATATGCCCTGAACACCAGGGCAAAAGCATCGAGGAGAAATAACTTTTTTTGCATGGGGGTAAAAGTAGTTTGTTTATTACAAAATAGCAGGAAATGATAAGAGGAGAAATGGATTTTTTTAAGATTCTGAATAAAGGTTTTTGTTTTTAATAACCAACTTTTAAATTCATTGATTTAGCCTCCACCATTAACGGGCAGCTAAACGGGAAGCATTGTACAGGACCAAAAAATAATTTCTACTGGAAAAACGGTGTTTGCTATTTGTAAATGAAAAATTGTTTTTATGATTGCATAATAAAAGTTCAATAAAGATTTAAAAGCTGAAGGGCAGGCGGATAGCAGCGTAAAGCCCAGAGCTGAGGGTTTGTGCAATGGATTTGTGGCGAGGACTTGCAGCGAATAGCCGCAGCTAAAGTTGAAGGAAGTTGTGTGCCGAATGCCCCAAAAAAATATTTAAAAATGAGTTGTTTGAAGATTACCCCGGAAAATTATTTAAAAATAACATATACCAGCCAGCTCATAACATAGGCCAATACCGTCATGTAAACTAATTGAATGATGGGCCATTTCCAGCTTCGGGTTTCTCTTTTTACTACGGCGAGAGTGCTCATACATTGCATGGCCAATACATAAAAAACCATGAGGCTTAGGCCACTGGCAAGGGTGTACACTTTGCTGCCATCGGGCTTTACAGCGGCGGCCATTTTTTGGCGGAGGGTACTGCTGTTGTCATTGCTGTCGTCGCCTACACTG
>JBBQEA010000121.1:0-15263 GCA_038320245.1 Chitinophagales bacterium
GGAAAAATTACTGATTTGTAAATTTTATAAATACGGGATTGTTCTAAACCAACAGCATGTTTATCTTTTCCTTTCTTTTCTTTTTCCTGAAGAAAAATGTAACCGAGATAAGGAGTTAAAGTTAATGCAACAATCAACGAAAGTAGCATGGCAATAGAAGCACCAATCGGCATCGGACTCATGTACGGTCCCATCATGCCCGATACAAAAGCCATCGGCAATACAGCTGCAATAACAGTGAATGTTGCCAGTATGGTTGGGTTGCCCACTTCATTGATAGCATAGATGGCAGCCTGCATTATTGGCAATCTTTTCATCTTAAAATGCCGGTGCATATTCTCTGCAATAATGATGGAATCATCTACCACAATACCCGTAATAAATACCAATGCAAACAGGGTAATTCTGTTGAGTGTGTAGTCCATCAAATAATAAGTGAACAAGGTAAGCGCAAAAGTGACCGGTACGGATAAAAACACTACCAGTCCACCTCTCCAGCCCATTGCCAGCATTACAAACAGGGTAACTACCACAATGGAAATAAATAAATGCAACAGCAATTCCGATACTTTGGCAGATGCTGTTTCACCAAAATTTCTGGTAGTGCTTACATTCACTTCATTGGGAATTAAATCCTTTTTTACATTGTCCACTTTCGCTAAAATCAATTCAGCTAAATGCATGGCATCCGCACCTTTCTTTTTAGCAATAGACAATGTAACGGCCGGAAATTCTGACCCTTTATGCTGCGCTTTTGCAGTATCCGCAGCGCCATATCCAAAGAACACATATTGGTTCGGGGTTTCCGGTGCGTCCTCCACGGTAGCTATTTGTTTAAGGTACACCGGCTGGTTTTGATTTACACCAACAACCAGGTTGGCTACATCATCCACCGTTGTTAAAAAACTACCGGTTTCAACAGCCATTACGGTATTATTCTGTATTAAATTTCCTGAAGTTAACTGAGCATTACTGCCCTGTATTTGTTTGCTCACACTCAAAAAATCTACCTTGTTTTCGGCCATCTTATCCTTGTCGATAATCACTTTAATTTCCTTGCTCCTACCGCCTAAAATTTTGATGTCTGCAACATCCGGTATCTTTTTTATTTCGTTGGTAAGCGCTTCGCCCATTTGCCTCAATTGATGGTCATCATACTTTTCGCTCCATAGGGCTAAACCCAATACCGGCACATCATCAATGGCACGTGATTTCATCAACGGCATGGTAATACCCTGCGGCATTTTGTCCATGTTTTTCATGATCTCGTTGTACAATTTCACCAGTGAACGCTCCACATCTTCCCCTACAAAAAATTGTATGGTTAGTACAGCCTGCCCCTTCATTGTGGTAGAATATACATACTCCACGCCTTTTACATTCGATACAATTTTTTCTATTGGCGCCACCAGTTTTGTTTCTACTTCTTTGGGTTCCGCACCAGGATAGCCAAACATAATGTCCACAATCGGCACTTCAATCTGCGGCTCTTCTTCCCTCGGTATTAGCATGGTGGCGTAGCCCCCAATCAGTAAAAAAGCAATCATCAACAGTATCGTTAATTTCGAAGTGATAAATGCTTTGGCAATATTTCCTGACAATCCTTTTTCCATAATTCGTTTTATTTTTCAGTCACTTTAAAAATATTTTTGGGCCACACGGTTTTGTTCCATCCGATAGCTATCGGATTTGACTTCATTGGCAAATATTATTTTGTTATTATTTCTTTTTAGTAAAAACAAATAATACTCGCTCTTCTACATTATATTCTTTATTCAACAAAATGTATAGGAGTCTTTTTTATACGAATACCTTCCAACCTCAACCATCCTTATTTTTTTACAACCACCGGTGCACCATTGTACAATTTTCCATCAGCCGTAACGATAAACTGTTCTGTTTTTTCAAGTCCGGAAATTACTTCAACATCAGTGCCAGCAGTCCTTCCAAGTCTCACCCATCTTAACAATGCGGTGTTGCTGACGCTAACGGTGTACAATCCTTTTAACTGATCTTTACTTACAATCGCAGATAGCGGAACCATCACAGCATTATTGTTGCTTTCAGTTGTTGCAGCAGTTTTTCCAGCTATCAAAACATTCACATACATGCCTGCATACAAATCTTTTTTATCCTTTTCGGGCACCGATATTTTAATGATAAACTGACCGCCGGAAAATTGTGAGGAAGGATTTATTTGAATAACCGTTCCATCAAAAGCGGCTCCGGTAGATTTAATATTCAGCCTCGCTTTGTCATTTAATTTTATCTTGCTGATTTCAGTTTCCGGTATGGCTGCACTTACCTGTAAACTGCCATTTCTTTCAATTACTAATAACGGCATTCCGGGTGAAGCCAGTGTTCCGGCCTCTGCCAGTTTCTGTACTACTGTACCGCTGAATGGAGCTGTCAATGTAGTGTAATTCAATTGGGCGTTTACTTCGTTCCGCATTTGTTTGGCGGCTTCCAGCCTGGCTTTTGCAGCACTGTATTGCAGCGTTGCATTGTCCAGTTCTTTTGCTGTAGCACTTTGTTGGTTATACAAAGCAGTAAACCTGCCCAGGTCTTTTTGTGCACTGCTTACATTGGCAGTTGCCTCTGCAATCATTGCATCTGTTTGGCCAGCTTTTGCGGTAATATCCTGGCTGTTAATGGTTGCCAATACCTGCCCTGCGTTTACATGATCACCAACTTTTACGGTCAGTTTTGTAATGTATCCTGTCATCCTTGTGCTGATATTGGCTGTTTCCACCGCTTCTACCTGTCCGCTTGCAGTAACACCACTTTGTACAACACCTGCAGCACCTGAAAGGGTTACCGAAACTGGCGCAACACTGTTTTTGTCAGTTACTTTTTCTTTATCGTTTGAGGAGCAGGAACTCATCCACAATAAGCCTGTTCCTAATAAAGTGATCATTGCGCTGCGATTAAAATATTTCATATTGATGCTTTTGATAAATGATTATTTGCTGGTTAAATATTGTATGTAGGCAACTGTACTATTTGCAGTATAAACAGCCTGCTGATAAAATAATTTTTGTTGTGCTAACTGTGTTTGTGCTGTCAGCACTTCTGTGGTATTTACCAGCCCTTGTGCGTAGCGATTTTGTAAAATCCGTAAAGCTTCGTCAGCCATATTTACTGCCAGTTGCTGTTGCGAAATTTTGAATTGGGCATCTGCTAACTGACGTTTTATTTTCTGCAATTCCAGGTTACTTTCTTCCTTTTGTTTCACCAGTTCTTCAGTCATTTTGTTACGCTCTAAAGTTTGCGTACTTATTTTATTTTTGGTTTGGTTTCCCTTAAATATATCCCATGATAATTGCAGACCAGCCATGTATGCATTGGCTCCAAAACCCAATGCCCTGCTATCATTTAACTGATAGTTTGCAAATGCATTTAATTTGGGCAGGTAACTTTTTTTACTGCTCTCAATAGCAAGGTTGTAAGATTGAATGGCTATTTCCATTGCTTTAAAATCAGCTCTGCCAGTAGCCAGACTATCAGCAAATTTTGAAGCACTTGCAACAAGAGGAAATTCAGTGGTTGCATAAACAGTTCCTTCCGGCACATTCATCAACAGGCTTAAATAATCTGATGCATTGGCAATATTGCTGTTGGCTTCTGCTATTTGGGTTTCGGTAGTTTTAATTTGCACTTCTACATTCAAGGCATCGGTTTTTTGCAGCAGCCCCTGTGCATAACGGTCGCTGGTAAATTTATGAATGCCATTGATCGTTTTTAATGACGCTTCCAACACCTTCTTTCCTTCGTAGGCCAATTGCAATTGCAGGTAGGCCTGTTGCACCTGGTAGATGATGTATTCTTTGGTTCGTTGGGTTTTAAACTGGTACAGTTCAGTTTGTTTTAGAGCACTTTTGCGTTGATATATTTTGTCCATATTTATCAAGGGCTGCTGTACATCCACCCTCATCATAAAATCTGCTGTAGCGGAGGGGTTATTTAATAGTGCCGGACTAAAATCATTTTCAGAAATTCTACGTTGTTGTAATTTTATCCCAAACGCATTTAACGGGTTATTGGTAACCAAAGCCGTATAGGAAAGCGATACCTGTGGCAGATAAATAGCCTCCGTTTGTTTGTAATTTGAGAAGGCAATTTTTTCATCCATTTGAGCTATTGTTACATTTTTATTATTGGTGGTTGCAACTTGTATCGCCTCATCCAGGCCAATAGATTTAATAGCTGTTTGTGACAGGGCTACATTGCTGAAATACAACAAGCCAGCAATGGTGAGAAGTGAGGTGAGTAAATATTTTAGTGGTTTTACATTCATATCTTTTCTTAAAATAATTGACATAGCATTGTAGGGAAGCGCCGGGGCTTCAACCTGGTTTAGTTGTATCATACCAGTATAATTGCTGTATTGATGAATAATTTTTGCTAACTGATTTGTAGTAGTACAATCAGGATATATGTTTATTTTATTTCTTCAAATTCAACATCCTTCACCTTATTTTCTTCCTTGTTTTTTGTGGGTGATACCGCACATCCGCTGGTACCACAACAACCAGTATTTGTTATTGCCTGGTAAAGGAAAAAAGCGCCAATTAACCCTGGCACCAGGTCGTGATTTTGGATGGCCTGTACGGCAATAAAACCTCCCAGAATCAAGCGTAGCCAACGCATAAAATGCCAGTTGGTAAATATCATTTGTTTTACTGCTTCCATAGTTAGTCGATTTTATTTTGAAGGCTAATCCATCCGCCGCCATTATGGACGGTTGAAAACCCCTTTGATTGTAAGATACTTTTTGCAGAAGCACTCCTCATGCCCGATGCACAACATATAATGATGGTTTTGTCTTTTTTAAGTTTTGCCAGGCTGCTGTTCAGGTTATCCAGCGGAATATTGATGGAGCCTTTAATATGCCCACCCTGGTATTCGCCTTTAGAGCGTACATCAACAATGGTAGCACCGTTTTTCAGTAGTTCTCTGTAATCTGTTTTTGGCCCAAAACCCAGTAAATTTTTAATCAATTGTAACATAGTAGTTGGCTTTTTATTTATGCAGTTTGATAATTATAATTCACGGTTACCCAGCTACCGCCGTTTTCGCATCTAATGCCGAAGCTTTGCAAAAAAGTGGTTGCTTGTCCGCTTCGGTTGCCGCTGGCACAACAGAGTGTGATTGGTTGTGGTAATGCTTTCAATTCATCCATGCGTTGCGGAATTTCCTGTAGCGGAATATTAATGCTGCCTGCTACATGCCCACCCATAAATTCACCGGTGGTTCTTACGTCTACTATTGTTTTTTTATAGTTATTCATTTTATTTTTTATTGTTCATTTAAATTTTATTGCTTCTCTGCCATGTTAATAATCTTTTTAAAAGATTTAATTTACTGCAGCAACCGCTTCCTGTTTATTGTTGAAGATGCTGATGGTATTGTAGTTCACCTCCCAGGTTACAGGCAATGCTTTTTTAAGCATGCTGCTGACACCACAATATTTTTCCTGCGAATCGTTGACTGCATCCAATGCCGCTTGTTTGTTTTCTTCCAATCCTTTAAAATCGTACTGCACATGAATGGCAATATATTGCATGGGTACTCCTTTGCTTAGTTCGCCCGTTACTTTCATGCTGAAGTCATCTGCCACTTTGTTTGCTTTTCTTAAGATGGCAGCTATGTCCATACCAGTGCAACCTGCGAGGGCAGTAAGTATAAATGGTTTGGGAATCGGACCATTGTCTTCTCCACCTGCTTTTTCGGGCGCATCCATTACAATCGTATGTCCGTTTACCAATGCATTAAATTGCATTTTGCCCATCCATTGGGCTTCTATTTCGTGTGTCATTTGTTGTATTTTTTTTGAAGAATATTTTATAAATTTTCAATCACTCTTTTTAGTTTTTCTCTTACCTCCATGGCAACGCTTTCAAGTTCATTATTTGTAATGGCCATCATGGAAGCAACCGGGTCAACGGCACTTATTTCTACCTGGCCGTTTTCATGTTCCTGAACAATTACATTGCAGGGAAGCATGGTACCGGTTTTGTCTTCTGCCAGTAATGCCTTGTATGCAAAAGCCGGATTACAGGCACCGAGTATCCGGTATTTTTTAAAGTCAACAGCTAGTTTCTTTTTCATGGTAGCCTGTATGTCGATATCGGTTAATATTCCAAAGCCCTCTTTCTTTAATTGCTCTGTAACATTTGCGATGGCAGCATCAAAATTGCCTGGAACCGTCTTTGTAAAATAATAGCTCATGATAATTTTATTTTGTGTTTGTACATTAATTACGGTGCAAAATTGTGCCAATCAAATTGGTTGTACGGTCACATATGTTACATTGCAAATATTTTTTGCAGATGCCACAGGTAACCGGTATGTTTTTTTAACCAGTGTATACTACACAATCAATGCCTGGCAACTTATTATCCTGGTTTTAACATACTGGTTTGATATTTGTAACCTTTGTTACACAGCTGTCTTTCTATAATTATTTACTTTGCAGTGTTACTTATTTTGTTCAAAAACACCTTATTTATTTTGCAGAGGATTTTGATTGCAACTGCATACATTTTAAAAAATAGTAGTTATGAAGAATTGGTTTATTAAAAACAGGCTGTATGTAATTGGTGCACTGTTGGGTGCTTTGGCAGGATTTCTTTACTGGAATTTTGTTGGCTGCTCAAGTGGTACTTGCATGATTACATCTAAACCAATTAACAGCACTTTGTATGGTGCTACAATGGGTGCTTTATTGTTAGGTACGTTTAAAGCCGAAAAAAGCAAAACAACCGTTTCATCTAAAAATGAAAATCAATCAAATGACATTTAACGAATTAATACAATCAGAAAAGCCGGTGCTGGTAGATTTTTTTGCCACCTGGTGCGGACCATGCAAAACCATGGCTCCCATCTTAAAAGATGTAAAACTGGAAATTGGTGATACAGCCAGTATTTTTAAAGTAGACGTTGATAAAAATCCGGAAGCTGCCAGTGCTTACCAGGTGCAGGGTGTACCTACTTTAATATTGTTTAAAAAGGGAAAAGTATTGTGGAGGCAAAGTGGGGTAGTACCAAAAAGTGGCTTGGTAGGTATAATTAAGCAATACGTTTAATAAAGCTTTTTAGTCCCGTTTTATAATTTGATATCAGCAGTTTTAAAACTGCAATTTTAAGCGTCTTAGCAATAAGGCGTTTTTTTTATGGATAAAAAAAATGAATTGCACTTATTTTTGCTTTTCAATTTTAAGAAACTACTAAATAGATAATTGTATGTTGGAGTGGATTAAACAACCCTGGCCATGGTATGTTGCCGGACCATTAATTGGCCTAACAGTGCCGCTGCTGTTGATTATCGGAAACAAATCTTTTGGTATCAGTTCTTCTATGCGCCATATATGTGCTGCCTGCCTGCCGGCAAACATTTCTTATTTTAAATACGACTGGAAAAAAGAATTGTGGAATCTGTTTTTTGTTGCAGGTATTCTACTGGGTGGGTTTGTAGCTATACAGTCGTTAGCCAATCCTGCACCCATAAAAATAAATCCAAAGCTCGCCACCGAATTGGCTGGTTATGGCATTACAGAATACACTGGTCTTTTACCTATACAGTTATTCAACTGGCCGGCATTGCTTACGGTAAAAGGATTTTCAATGATAGTGGTTGGTGGGTTCCTTGTTGGTTTTGGCACAAGGTATGCCGGAGGCTGCACCAGCGGCCACTCCATAATGGGGATGTCTACCTTGCAATGGCCTTCTCTGGTAGCAACCTGTTGCTTTATGGCAGGTGGTTTTATCATGGCCAACCTAATACTTCCATTTATTCTTTCACTTTAAAAATTTTAGAATGTCAACGGCTACCGATACAGATTTTGAAGTTCGTTCACTCGATACAATGGGTATGAATGAAAGCCATTTAGCCCATAAATGGTATCATAATTTTAAATACCTGTTGGTTGGTATTGCCTTTGGAATTGTATTTGTAAAAGCAGAAATTATCAGCTGGTATCGCATTCAGGAAATGTTCCGGTTGCAATCATTTCACATGTATGGGGTTATTGGCAGTGCGATTGTGGTGGGCGCTCTTTCAGTCTGGATCATTAAAAAATTTAAGATAAAAACAATCTATGGGGAACCAATAGAATTTAAAGAGCATAGTTTTAATAAGGGACAGATTTATGGCGGATTGCTTTTTGGCTTGGGATGGGCTATCACCGGTGCCTGTCCGGGTCCGTTGTATGCACAAATTGGTACAGGCGCAACAGTAATTGTGATTACCCTGCTAAGTGCTACTACAGGTACTTGGGTATATGGATATTTCCGGGAAAAATTACCCCACTAATTTGTCGCTTGCAGATGATTCAGCTTTTTATTTGAGTAAGAAAAAGCATTTTATTAATGCGTCCATCGTTTATTTTGTTCTGCACGGCTGTATATTTTTTTACTGGTTTTTTATTTAGGGTTCATGTAACCCGCTAATCCTTCTAAACCCATTAAATAGTGTTTAAAATATCTTCATTACTAAACTATTATTAAAGGGTAAGTTTGTATAATTCCAACCAGATAATTTATGAGCAGTACGATAAATGTTGACAGGCTAAAAACTATTTTTGAACCTGCTTTACTGCAGGAGATCCAGCAGTTTGGTACCTGGCAAAGTTTTAAAGAGGGCGATTTGATTATGGATTATGGAAAGTACATCCGCATGATGCCCATTATCATAAAAGGAACGATTAAAGTATTGAGGTTAGATGAAAATGGCAATGAAATTCTGCTCTACTATCTTTCGAGCAGTGAAAGTTGCTCGATGGCTTATAGTTGTTGTATTGAAGCAAAAAAAAGTGAAGTAAAGGCCATTGCAGAAGATGAGGTGGAATTGATAGCGATACCACATATTAAACTGGATGAATGGCTATGTGCCTATACCAGTTGGAAAAATTACATCATGCGTAGTTTTAATGAACGCTTTATCGAATTATTAAAGTCTATTGAAAGCATTGCCTTTCATAAGTTAGATGAACGATTAATTGCTTATTTAAAAGAAAAGCAACGGCACACAGGTTCAAGTGTTATTAAAGCCTCCCATTATCAAATTGCAGATGAATTAGCCACATCACGGGTTGTAATTTCAAGATTGCTGAAGCAATTGGAAAATAGCAAAAAAATCATCCTATACCGTAGTGAGATTAAATTGCTGCCCTCTTTTGCAGATTGATTTTTTAGTGGACAGCCGGTAGTAGGTAATTCTCAATAAAATATTTTAATGTCTGTCTGCAATTAGGTGCAATCGGGCTATTAGAAATCCATCGTAAACTATATCGAATTCAAGTTTGTAGTTATAATATCTTACCAATATCAATTATACTGCTATCAGAATCGATAGTTAATCACATTGGTTCATTGTAAGAAATGGTTATTGTCAACTTGCCATTTGCTTTTTGCCACTTGCTTCTACCTTTCCTCTTTGCAAATTGCTAATTGCCAATTGTATATTACCAATTGTATATTACCAATTGCTTTTTGCCACTTGCTTCCACCTTTCCCCCTTGCCAAATGCCAATTGCCAATTGCTTCTTACCCCTCAGTCTCAATTTTAATTGCTCTGCTTCACTCGCAAAAAATAAAATATCTTTGCGAAACTTTTTATTAAAAACATTGATCATGGACGTAAATTTTAACCCCGATAAGCAACATACACTTGCAGCACCGGTAAATATTTCAGGAACCGGTCTTCACACGGGAATTAATGTAGATATGTGTTTAAAGCCAGCTAACCCTGGCTTTGGATTTCAGTTTCAGCGGGTAGACTTAGCAGGAATGCCCATTATTAAAGCAGACTGCGATTTGGTTACAGATACCTCACGTGGAACAACTTTAGAATTGGGTGTGGTAAAAGTTAGTACAGTAGAACATATACTTGCTGCTTTGGTAGGTATGGGAGTAGATAACTGTCTCATTGAAATAAATGGCCCCGAAATTCCAATCATGGATGGTAGCAGCATACCATTTGTAGAAATAATTGATGCAACCGGCGTATTGGAGCAGGATGCTGCCAAAATCTGGTATTCCATTGATACCAATATTACTTATTACGATGAGCACAAAAGGGTAGACATGACCGTACTACCTGCCACCGATTATAAAATTACAACGCTGATAGATTTTAATTCGCCGGTTTTGGGTACACAACATGCAAGCCTTAAAACTATCAGAGAATTTAAAGCAGAAATAGCGCCCTGCCGCACCTTTTGTTTTTTGCATGAGCTGGAAGCTTTGCTGGATAATAACCTTATAAAAGGTGGCGATATCAACAATGCCATTGTAGTAGTAGATAAAGCGGTAACCCCGGAGGAAATGACCAGGCTTGCCAAGGCATTTGGCCGTGAAAAAATTGAAGTAAAAAGTGAAGGCTATTTAAACAACCTGGAACTTCGTTTTCCAAACGAACCGGCCCGTCACAAGTTGCTCGATGTAATTGGAGACCTTGCCTTAATTGGATATCCTATCAAGGGGCATATTATTGCCAACCGGCCCGGACACAGCACCAACGTAGCTTTTGCAAAAACTATCAAACAATACATCAAAAAGAACAGGCACACGAAAGATATTCCTAATTACGATCCCAATCAGCCGCCGGTTTACAACTTGCAGCAGATTGAGAAAACCCTGCCCCACCGTTACCCGTTTTTATTTGTAGATAAGATTATAGAACTAACAGACAAGCAAATTGTTGGTATTAAAAATATCACCTTCAACGAATTCTTTTTTCAGGGACATTTTCCGGGTAACCCGGTAATGCCGGGTGTATTGCAAATAGAAGCCCTTGCCCAAACAGGCGGTTTGCTTTGTATCAATGCAATGCCCGAAGGCGAGTATGATACTTATTTTTTAAAAATTGATAATTGTAAGTTTAAGCAAAAGGTAGTTCCCGGCGATACCATGATTTTAAAGATGGAATTAATTGAACCCATCCGGCGGGGCATCTGTGTTATGAGAGGCAGCGTTTTTGTAGGTAACAAACTCTGTACGGAGGGAGATTTAACGGCGCAGCTGGTAAAGAGAAATGTCCCTAGTCCTAAATGAGAATTTTAAACCATATATTTGAAAAGATTATTTTAATTAAACTAAAAATCCTTTTAGGGATTAAGGGCAAATGATTCATCCACACACATACATACATCCAAACGCAAAGCTTGCTACCAACGTAAAGGTTGATCCCTTTAGCGTAATCCACCAAAACGTGGAAATAGGCGAGGGAACCTGGATAGGCAGCAATGTTACCATTATGGAAGGGGCAAGAATAGGAAAGAACTGCCGCATTTTTCCCGGTGCAGTGATAGCCGCCATACCACAGGATTTAAAGTTTGAAGGAGAAGATACCACCGTAGAAATTGGTGATAACACAACCATTCGTGAGTTTGTAACCATCAACCGGGGCAGCAAAGACCGTTGGACTACCAAGGTAGGCAACAACTGCCTGCTGATGGCCTATTGCCATATTGCACACGATTGCATTGTTGGCAACAATTGTATACTTAGTAACAATACCCAAATGGCCGGGCATGTGGTACTGGGCGACTATTCCATCCTGGGTGGAATGTGTGCAGTTCACCAGTTTGTGCAAATTGGTCAGCATACATTTGTAAGTGGCGGTTCCCTGGTAAGTAAAGATGTACCTCCTTATATTAAAGCGGGCCGCACTCCACTAAGTTATGCCGGTGTAAACTCTGTAGGGCTTAAACGTCGTGGCTTTTCGCTGGACAGAATTAATCAGATATTGGATATCTATCGCATTATTTACAACAAATCTATGAACACTTCACAGGCGTTAAATTTTATTGAAGAAGAGTTGCCTGCAACAGATGAACGAGATGAGATTGTAACCTTCATCAGGGAAAGTGGCAGAGGAATCATTAAACGGTTTACAAAGGGTAGCAATGAAGATGAGTAAGGCTTCGCCGAAAGGGGTGACTTTGTAGATAGCAGTATAGAAAACATAATTAATTTTATGAGCCAGGCATTTATTATCTATTTGGCTTTGTAGGCGTCGCACTCTTGTACTTTATATCTTTATTGAACATTTTTAAACAATCCCCTTCTAACTAATCTGTACAATTTTTATAATTGGCAGCGTGTAAAACTCCTTTAGTGGAAGTGGGTGGAAAGGCGCAAATGCAAATCACACTAACCAATACCGGCAAGCGATTTAACAGAGAGTGGATCTTCCGTGGGGTGAATTTTGAATTTGCTGCAAAAGGGAAATATGCCATAACCGGCTCCAATGGTTCCGGTAAATCTACCCTGTTGCAGGTAATTGCCGGATCACTTACCCACAATGAAGGAACGGTAACTTTTCATGAAGGGCCATTAAAGGAAAACAACGATCCTGCTTCAGCTGCTAATTTTCAACACATTTCCCTGGCCGCACCATACCTTGATTTAATTGAGGAAATGACTGCAACAGAATTTCTATCCTTTCATCAATCCTTTAAGCCATTATCAATAACAATACCCGAGGCATTGCAAATAGTGCAGTTAGAAAAGGCAGCAAACAAACAGGTGCGCTATTTCAGCAGCGGAATGAAACAACGCCTTAAACTGGCGCAGGCTTTTTTTTGTAAAAGCCCGGTATTATTATTAGATGAACCTACCACCAATTTAGATTCGGATGGTGTTGCTTTGTATCATACACTTATAAAAAATTTCAGCCAGCAAAAACTGGTAATCATCAGCAGCAACGATCAGCAGGAATATAATTTTTGTGAAGAGGTAATTGCAATCGGGGATTATAAATAATTGGCAAAAAAAGGGAATGATTTTATTAGGAATCTGAAATTTTTTGCTTTCATCAGGCTACCTCATATTCCAAAATATTTGGCTGCGGCATTTTTATCGAGGCATTCAATATTTCAATACCTACAATTACACCATCAGCAGCATAATCTAATATTACCCCTGGTTTATTTTCGTCACTTTCTTTTATCGGAGCATCGCTCAATTTAATATAGAGAATATCTACTTCTTTATCGTATTTAACTTTCATAATATTTTTCAATTTTGCCTTTGTTGGTGTTTCAGCAATGAAATTAAAGTAATCAAACTATCCAGGAGGCCGCCGTTGGGTGTTTTCACCAACGGCCGAAGCCAGGCATTTAAAAACATGTAAGTATGTAGAAAAGGATGCTGTTACTAAAGCGTTATATTACTGCGATGGAAACATATCCACTTTTTTAGCAACTACCATTCATAAGTGCTATCTTCTGCCGTTGGTCAAAAGACACAACGGCGGCTCACGGGGCAGTTAAATAGCTGGAGGCGTTAGAGGAAGACCAACAAGTACAGAGATTTGAATTTTCGGCTCCGATAATACTTGTTGGGGTGTATTCAAAATACTTTGTGCCAGTTCAATTGTAATTCCTCTCAGCTGCATTTGTTCCAGCGAATGTTTGGAAAATACTATCTCATTCATCTGTTTATCTTTTACTTGCAATCAACAAATTCAAATCAGTAAACTTCAAATCAAATCTTTCGCTCAGGTGAAAATTGGTAAGACTGCCTTTGAACAAATAAATACCACTGCGGATATTTATTTTATACCATATCACGTTATCGATTCCTCCGTCATCGGCAGTCTCCAGCAAAAGGGGCATCAAAACATTGCTGATTGCCTGTGAGGCTGTACGGGCAAAACCGCTGGGGATATTAGGCACACAATAGTGGATGACATCATATTTTTTAAATACGGGTTTTTCGTGGGTGGTTACTTCACTGGTTTCAAAACAACCGCCACGGTCAATGCTAACATCCACAATAACAGTACCCGGGCGCATGTTGCTCACCATATGTTCCGTAACTACAATGGGGGTTCGTCCGCCCGTGCTGCTTAAAGCGCCTACTGCCACATCGCAGGTTTTTAATTGTTTGGCCAAAATTTTTGGTTCTATTACCGAGGTCCACAATCGACCGCCAATATTATTTTGCAGCCGCTTTAACCTGTAAATGCTATTATCGAAAATTTTTACACTTGCACCCATTGCAAGGGCTGTTCTTGCTGCATATTCACCCACAATACCTGCACCTATTATAATAACTTTTGTAGGCGGTATGCCACTGATGCCACCTACCAAAACTCCCTTTCCGTTATTGGCATTGCTTAAATATTGGCCGGCTATCAGCATTACTGCACTTCCGGCAATCTCACTCATGCTGCGAACAATCGGGTTGTGCCCGCTATCGTCTTTCAGGTTTTCAAAACTTAGGGCTGTTATTTTTTTATCCATCATCTTCTGTAAAATCTCTTTCTTCATTACAGCAAGATGTATGGGTGAAATAATGTATTGATTGGGCTTTAGCAACTCACATTCCGATTCACTCACCGGTGCACTTTTTACCAGCACATCACATTCAAAAACTTCTTTTTTGTCGTAGGCAATTTTTGCACCTGCCTCGCTGTAATCATTGTCGGAGTAGCTTGATCCCTCGCCAGCTTTTGTTTCAACAATTACCCGGTGACCATTGGCTACCATTACACCTACTGCCTCGGGGGTAAGCGCTATCCTGTTTTCGCTAAAGGAACATTCTTTTGGAATGCCGATTAACAGTTCTGTTCCCTGTGGCTTTACGTCCAGTGTTTCTTCAAGCGTTTCGTAAGTAAAGGAAGGAGACACAAAAGGTTTTGATGTAGCCATAAAATATATAGATGATTAAGTGCTGCCTGAGGCAGATGTTTACAAATTACAAATTTATTACCAGTTTTCTGGTATTTATATCAATAGTGTAGAGCCAGCTATTTATTGTATTGGTTGGAAATATCGCAGGGGCCTTTTCCGGCCATTCTACAAAACAATAGCTGCCACTGTATAAACAATCCTCTACACCGGTAGCAATAGCCTCCTGTTCATTTTTTAGCCGGTACAAATCAATATGGTAAATGGTTTCGTCATTATTGTATACATACTGGTTAATGATAGAAAAGGTAGGACTTGTCACCACATCTTCTACCCCCAAAACCTCACAAAGCGCATGAATAAAAGTGGTTTTTCCAGCACCCATTTCACCGTGCATTGCCAATACTTTGTTACTACCCATCAAATCCAGTAACTCTTTAGCGGCCCTTTTTATTTCGGTTAGTGTAAAAATCAACTCCATGCTGCAAATATATTTTCCTTCAATAGTAACGCCGCATCTTATTTGTAGAATAATTTTGCACAATGGAAAAAGTAGAATGGAAAGTAGAGGGAATGGATTGTACCAACTGCGCCTTAACTATCAATAAGTACCTGAATAAAGAA
>JBBQEA010000122.1:0-15118 GCA_038320245.1 Chitinophagales bacterium
ATTTGTAGGCCTTGCGCTGTTTTATATGTTTTTATTGGCGAACTAGGATTTTTGTAGCGATGTAAGTATTTACTGTTTAAAAAATTTTGAAGCGTTTTTGTCATTTTAATTCGAAATGGTGGAATTATATTTGGTATAACATCCACACGTACTACAAACCCTTCCTTTCAAATCCAGTCCTCATTCCAACAACTAAAAGCGGCAGGCGAACAGAAGAGTAAAGATTGGATCAGTTTAGTACAGATCTTTTATTTCGTAATTTGTATCATTATAACTGAACGCAGCGCCTTTTTGCAGCCCTTGCATAACGGAGTAGATGGGTGCTTTTGTTGAGATACCAAATATCACGTCACCATTAATCTCAACTTTTTCACTTGACACAGCAATAAAAAAATTAAGGTGATTGGTGATCACCATTGCTCCGGGTTCCGCTTTGGTATTGGCTGCCGAGGAATTGATTGTTTTCAGGTAGTCCATTTCCATTTTTGCAAATGCAAGCTCTTTTTCAAAATTTCTCAACAAGTCAATTTTAGTAGTAGCCCGGTCTTCAGTTTGGCTCGGCGATTGGTTTTGTTCAAACGCATCAGTCTTCAATTCACTTATCCTGCTCTCAAAACTTACAATCAGTTCTTCTTGTTTCATAATGCAAGCTTCCAGCACCAGTTTTTTATCTATTTTCTGTTTCATATTTTTTCAATTATTTTAAAATAAGATTTTCAATAAATTTTTCTACAAGAAAAAATGCTCCTGTAAAATTTGAACGAATATAAGCATTATAAAATGGCAGAAATGTAAGCTTACCTGTCACTTGCAATCAATTTAAATGAAACATCTCGATTAATAAAAGCAATATGCCTTTTTTCAGTTTAAGCCAGGATAGCATGGGCCAAAATAGGTACTTGCATTTGTAATTAAGATGAATAGCTATTGTATTACTAAGCTCCCGCTAACCGCATAAGAATAGGGCATTTTGCAGTTATTGATAAATAAAAATAACTGCCTTAGAAAGACCCTTTTGCCAGCACGGTTATAGCGCAGCATATTAAACGATTTATTTTTTTAACAATGCCTTTCTCATTTGCCTTGTAAAAAAATAACCGGTAACTACCCCAATTGCGGCGCCTGCAATAAGCCAGTAAATGTTGGCACCTGCAATAAAATAACTTATTAACAGCCCAATGATTGAAAAAAATATCATTCCCGCTATTTCGAGCCGTTTGTGGTTAGATCTTTGGGGATTATTGCCCGGTGTGTGTTGCTGCTGATGATGTGTACCGGGACGTTTTTTGGATTGTGGCATACCATGTTTTTCTAAATATACAGTTATTATAGCTAATAAATATTGAATCGCTTTATTCCTGTTGCGGTTGCCTTTATGTTTTGCGTTTGATGTTATTGTAACTGCCATGTATATTGGGTTACAGAACTTGCCTCTTTATCGGGCAAAAATAAAGGCGGCAGTACACTATAATGGGTTAACAGAAAAGTATTCTAAGATATAAATTTCAACATGCAGGCGCAATAGCGGAGAGTGCGGCGGCATATTTATGAAGCCATTGTGGACAATTAATTTGGAATCAGCCATGCTGTTACACTTACTCCTGAAAAAACAGTAAACACAGTTGACAAAGGAAGGCTGGTCTAAATAGCAACGCTATATTCCTACGAGAGAAGAGTAAGACTAAAATTTATAACTATACCACATTTCTACACTTGTTGGGGCGTAAAAAGAAACGGGTAGTACAATAAAGTAGCATTTATTGTACTACCCGTCTGATACCGAAAGTTGCTGTTGCTTACCTGTAGTTGATATGCGTTTTATTATCTTTTTCATTTAAATCGGTCCATAAAATGGTTACGATGCCTGCCAGTTGTTGCGACATAGTTGCAAGCTCCGCAATTTGCTTAAGTTGGTCCGGAGGCATTTTTTCATCCCCTGCAAAATGAGCCATTATTCCATTTCTAAACAGGGGAGATGCAAAACTGGCCAGCGGTGCCGGCGCACCCAATGTATTGGCCAGGTAGTAATTAAAATAACCATCCAGGTGTTGAGAAAGAAAGGTATTGGCGTACACTGGAAAACTAACGCCACCTGGTAAACTGGCTGCAATGGTTTTTACTGTTTTCGTACTTATATCCAGCGTATTGTCTTTCATGGTTACAATTCTGTATGGACTTGGAGCGGTAACCAATGAACCGGTTTGGATGTCAACCAATTCTTTGCCATTGTGAACATAGGAAGTAATATCATTTGCATGATAATGACCTGTAAAAATAATTTTTAAACCTGCCTCCATCAGGGTATGGGCAACGTTTTGCCAATCATCTATTACATAACCCGGATCTAATTGCGACTGGTTTGCATAATGTTCAACCAGGTTGTGGTGCATCATTGCAAACACGGTTATGTTTTGTTGTTTTGCCGCTGCCAGTTGCTCTAATATCCAGGTAAGCGTGGCAGGTTTAATTCTTCCTGCTGCCACATCACCCGCTGGTCCATACTCTTCGTATTTACTGGCATCAATACCAATAATACGTAAATCATCCTGTGGCTGCACAACATAACTTAACGAATTAGCATCACGTGCAATAGCGTCATTGTAACCAAAATTCCCATAGATTGTTTCAAAATCGGTTTTAGAAGTCATGTCTACCGGATATGCATTGTCGCCGTCAAATATTTTTGCTTTGGCGTTATTGATATCATGGTTGCCGGGTATCACATATACCTTAATTCCATCGTTGCGTAACTGATTAAAAAAGCCGGCCATCGCTACGTTACATACCTTTTCGCCGTCTTTGGTAATGTCGCCAGGCACCAGCAAAATATCAGGACGTTCTGCTTTTATATCTGCCAATACATTCCTGAATATTGGATCGCTGTATTGTACCAGTTTAGGGTCCTGATCCACGTAATTTTGAAAAGCCGTTCCAGCAGCCCCATTATTGATCATTAAAGACGGATCCATGTAATGTATGTCAGAAACAATGGCAATTTTTAAATGAGGATTTCCCTTTGCAAGGGCATTCTTTGCAGATTTGTTCGAGGAGACCGCCTCGTCACTTTTTAGGTCTTTTTTGCAAGACAACAGCAGTTGGCTTAGCAATAGGATAACCACCCATAATTTTGATTTCATTTTTTTAAGTTTTAGTTAGTGAAGAAATGTTATTACAGTTAATAAATTAAACTCATTAAATGATTTTCCATATTGATTGTTCGGTCCCGATTTCAATTCCAAAACTAACAGGTGCTTTTGCCAGAACCTAATTGACTGTTACTATCGCAATCATTATTTTTAGTAATATCCGCTGATGTACGGCATGCAGATTGAGTGGGTAGTAAAATTTGCAACACTTACAGCAGCGAGTAATATTTTTTGCAGGAAATGCAAAATGCATAATTTATTAACCTTAAAGTTGTAGGTGAATCCTAAACTGATTTCTTTACGTTTATGGCATTATAGCATTGTAATTATGGAATTTAATAATTCAAACTATAATGAAACCATCGTTTGCGATAGGGAGCAAATGCCGAAGTGTATTGAAGCAGACTACTTTTATTTGATAGTACACATAAACAATAGTTACGGCCTAACATAGATGGAGTAACGTGTAATAAATTGAACACTTTAGCTATTCTTATTTGCAAATTTTGTTAATTTGGATTACTGAAGAAAAAAGCTCATATTGTTAGTAGTATTTTAATTACAAACAGGAAAAAATAACCATCAAAATTTCAACGGCATGCCAGCATATGAAATAGAAATTGTGTTAAACCGTCAGTTAGCAGATTGCCTGTCCATTCCTGTGTTTATTACTGATACAAAAGGCAACCTTATTTTTTATAATGAACCTGCTGAAGAAATTTTTGGAAAGCGATTTGAGGATACCGGTGAAATGCAGGTGGAACAATGGTCAACCATGTTTAAGCCCGTTGATGAAAACGGAATAGCAATTCCGCCTGAAGAATTACCATTGGTGCAAACTTTACAGCATGCAACGCCACACCATAAAACCTTTTGTATAGAAAGCATGCAGGGAAAAAATCAAAAAATTTCTGTAACATCTTATCCCATCATCGGAAGAACAGGAACCATGTCGGGGGCTGTTGCAATTTTCTGGAAATCAAATGATGAATGAAAATTAAATTATGGGGCGTACGTGGATCCATCACTACTACCGGCCCTGAAACCGCTTATTATGGAGGCAATACTTCCTGCGTAGATGTTTGGGAAGATGGTTGCCTATTAGTTTTAGATGGCGGATCGGGAATACAAAAACTGGTTGTAAATAATGAACTGACTACAAAACGGATTGACGTATTATTGACTCACCTGCACCTGGATCATATACAAGGACTTGGTTTTTTTAAGCCCCTCTTCGATCCTTCGATGGAGGTACATATATGGGGACCGGCAAGCAGTACACGAACGCTGCATTCAAGGCTGAGCCGATATTTGTCGCCTCCTCTTTTTCCCGTACTTATTCGTGATTTACCCTGTAAGCTTACTTTGCATGAAATAGAAAACAGCCGTTTTAATATTGGCCCATTTACTATACAATCCAATTATGTAATTCATCCCGGGCCTACAGTTGGTTTCCGGGTTAGCGGTGGCCAATCTACTTTCACCTATATTCCCGATCATGAGCCTGCACTGGGCAAAAACGGCATCATAAAAAATAATCGCTGGCTTTCCGGATACGACCTTGCGGCCGGTGCTGATTTATTATTGCACGATGCACAGTATACCGAACAGGAATACATCAATAAAAAAGGCTGGGGACATTCCTCCATGGAAGATGCCGGGCTGTTTGCATCCATGGCAGGTGTAAAAAGAGTTTTATTTGCCCACCACGATCCTTCCCGTACTGATATACAACTGGATAATATTTTTACTTCATTTCAGGAAAAAGCAAGTTATCCATTCAATTTTCAACTGGCAAGGGAAGGCATGGAAATTATATTGGATAATTTATAATTGCCGTTTTTACAATTCGAATATATTACCCGTATTGTTTCAGGTGTAAATAAATGATATTGCAATAAAACTTCTTCCACTCAGCTTCTTGCAAACTTTCCCCAGGCAAAGTAGATAGTGTTGAATCCAAAATGAATTTGGAAAGCCATCCGAACTATTTCACAATATCTATTTATCATCAAAATATGAAATCAAATAAGAAAGCAAAAAAATACAAATTATAAAATGAAAATCTTTACAGTTTTCTTGCAATCTGCTTTTTATTCTCCAACTGCAATAACCCATCAATTACATCTAAAGAAGACGCAATGAACATTGCATAAAAATAAGTTTTAAAAACATGGCTTTATGGTTACCTCTAATTTTAGAACTAAGGCAAATACACCCAACTTTTCATTAGAAAAAGACTTAGATTTAATCTTAAAAAATAAACACATTTTATGATTAAGCGTAAAGTAATCTGCATCATATTTTTCCTTGTCTTTTTTATTAAAGTAGATGCGCAGGAACCCGAACAAAATCATAAAGTAATTTTTAAACTCAAAATCACCGAAATACAAAACCCGGATTCTGTGGCTGTGATGTGGTTTTTACAACCTTATGTGCAGGATGAGACAGTTGTTCAGGTGAGTATGTTTCCGCAAACTCCTGGCACAAACGGGCTTTATCAACAAAGTCTGTATTTCCCCGACTCGATAATGGGTAGGTCTATCAAATATAGGTATACAGCAGCCCAGCGTACAACTGATATTTGGCGGTCGTTTATATTGGAGAAAAACAACATGCAGGAAAAAGTGGAGAGCTGGGGTTTTGTGGACGGATTGGAAGGAAAAGTAAGACCCACAAGAATGCTTTTTCCCGAGCCAAATTCACCGGAAGAATTAAGTATGTTTTCTAAACCTTATGTCGGTATCACGACCGACGGCAAACCTATAGACAATCTTTTCCCAATTAAAAAAACAGGCGTTTCCACCGTAGCTATTAAAAATGCGGTAATGGCATTTATCGGAACACTCACCGAAGAACAAAAAGTAAACAGCATTTTTCCTATTGATTCAGATGAATGGAGGAGATGGCACAATATAGAGAATTGGCCAAGGGCAGGGGTATGTTTAGAAAAAATGAATCCAAGGCAAAAGGCGTTGGTTTTTAATTTTTTAAAAGAAAGCCTAAGTGCCAAAGGATTGCAAAAGGCAAAAGATATTATGACGATGGAAGCCTATTTGGCAACCTTAGCACCTGATATTGAAGCCCTCGGTGGCGAAAAGTATTGGTTTACTTTTTACGGTACGCCATCTGAAACAGAGCCGTATGGCTGGCAAATGGAAGGACATCATTTGGTAATTAATTATTTTATCCTGGGCGATCAGGTAGTAATGACGCCAACTTTTATGGGATCAGAACCGAATCATATTGACTCCGGTGCACACAAAGGATTGCGAACTTTTGAAGTTGAAGAAAAGAAAGGGCTGGATTTTTATCTATCGCTCAATAACAAGCAAAAAGCAAAGGCAACTTTTTTTCATAAAAAGGACTATGATTTTAATCGCTCAGAAGCTTTTAGAGACAATGAAATTATTCCTGTAACAGGTATTTCAGCAACACTGTTATCAAAAAAACAACAAACAGATTTACTCAATTTGATGGCCGCATATGTAGGCAACATTAAAGAGGGACAAGCCAAAATTAAAATGGCCGACGTTATCGCTCATCTCAACGAAACTAATTTTACCTGGATTCAAGGCGATAAAACAGATGGCCCTTTTTACTACCGCATTCATAGCCCGGTAATATTAATAGAGTTTGACCACCAAACACCTGTATTCGTTTTTGATGAACGACATCCATCACCAGGGCCAGTTAAAACTCACATACATACCGTAGTTCGCACTCCCAATGGCAATGATTATGGGAAGGATTTATTGAAAGAACATTTGGAGAAAGATCACAAACATAATGATTGATGTTGTATAATTTATTTTGGCGAAATCAAAAATAAAATTACAATGAAATTTCTTTTCCAAATACTTGCATTAAATAGATTTTTTTCTTTTGCAACATTTTTTCTGCAAACATTTATGAACCTTACATTCAGATCAATTATAGTCATTCTTCTCGTATAAGGGCGATAATATTGTAAAGCCGCTGATTCTTTTGGCGCAGTAATGACGAGCTGGCAAACTGAGCCAGGTTACCTATGCCAGTCGGTTACTTAATCCTTCTTTCCATGGATTTTTCTTTACCGTTTTTCTGGCGATGTAACTAGCTGGCACAGGATAGCAACCCTACAATTCCACACCGCATTTCTGCGCCTTAAGCACACTTATCAGGGAAACAAATAAGTTGATTAATTATTGGCACTCTTTAAAAATTCAGTTATTTTTTGCACATCGGTTTTGGTGAGGTTTGCCCTCACCTGCATGTGCATACCAACAATATCCCAATTGTCGTTGTTAAATTCTCCTGGTCCGGGTGCATTGTGGCAGCGGCCGCAATTTTCGCCCCACAACTGTACACCCGATTTATCGGCTACCTTTTGTGAAGCCACACATGCATTAAGGATGCAACACAAAGTAAAAACGGTCAATAACGAACTTATTATTAGGAGTAGCTTTTTCATTTTATTTATTTTAAAAGTTAAAAACCAAATACCACCTGTGCAGTGTAAATTTCGTTCAGGTCTTTTTGTTTCTGCATTGAAAACTTTACCACACAATTCCACTTAAGCCAATAGTCCAGCGCAACTTCATATTGTTTCAGCGGTTCTCCGCCCCATGCAGCATCCACTGGTTTTTTAAAATAAGAATAACGGCCTGCAAGCTCGAGGTTTCTTACAAATTTATTGTCCGCAAGCGATGGCCTGATGGAGGCGGCTACGTAATAGGCAGTGGCAACATCATTGAATGAGTATGGAGTATTGTCTGCTTTGTAATAAGTTGCTTTGTCCACTTTCTGGTGTTTCATTTCGCCGGTTAGCCGCAGTATACTTTTAATGGCCGGTATACTGTGGTAGTAATTAAGATCAACCGCCTGCATCAGCACCCCAATATTTTCGTAGTCAGAACCAGCATCACCTGTTTTTGATTTGTGCTGCAAAGAGTAGCCCACTTCAAGGCTTGAATTTGAAAATGGAAGGATTGCAATTCGTCCACCCATTGCACTGTGTTTGTTGTTGCTGCCATAAGCTTCATATTCAAACTGTCCGGCATTAGCACTGTCTGTAAATAATTGCGGACCATTGGAAATATAAACGTCGTAATTCAATTTCATTGACCCTAACGGAAAGCCGCCTTGTGCGCCAAATCCTGTTTCATTCATGGCGCCAATACCCCCGTCGCCAAAGCCCAGGGGCTGGGCAGGAAACCTGTCTATAAAGCCCTCGCCCATTCTGCCACGGTAGGCCCCAAACTTTGGCAAAAAACGACCGGCATGCAATATCAGGTAGGGGTTTACCATGTAGCACATGTTGGCATATTCCAGGCCAAGAGAAACATCGCCGCCACCGGTTTCAATTTCCGTTTCGGCTTCTACAAAAAGCTTATCGGATATGCGCCAGAGAAAGATAGGTTTAAAATTTACATTGCCAAAAGAAGAGGCACCTTTTGTGGTGATGTAAGTAGCTTCCGCATTGCCAAGTACCACAAACTTATTTTCTCCCACCGATTTTGTTTGTGCCGATACAATGGCTGCTAATAACAGGCATGGTATCATTAAAATTGCTTTTCTCATGTTATTATTTTTTGGATGTTTTTGCAAGTGTGCGTATATAGTTAACCAATTGCCAGCGCTGGGCTTCGGTGAAAGAAGCTTTGTAAGCAGGCATTGGATTGTGTCCCTCAGACAGTTCGTAAAAAAGGGCGCCGTCTGTTTGCTTTTGTACCGCAGTTCCTGAGTGGTCTGCAGGCTTTACTGCAAGTGTAGCGGCTGCCACACCATCTCCTTTTCCTTTGTCTCCATGGCAGGGCGAGCAATAACTTACATAAGTTGTTTTAATGGCTTTAAGAGATTCCGGCGTAGCGGCAACGGGATTTTTTAAAGCAATAGCTGATGGTGGCACCCACTCGGGTGTTTGCTTTTGAGCCATTACTTTGCCACTGGTAAATACCAATATAAAAAGCAATAGAAGCAGCATGGCAGGATGCGTTTTTTTGAAGAAGTTTTTTGTCAGCATGATTGGTTTATTTAATGATGATGTAAAACTATCATGCTCCCTGCTCGTTCTTCATAAAATCAATCAGCGTTTTTTATGACATGGATCACAAAAAAGGCACTTTGTGTTATTGATTAGTTAACGGATAGTACATAGTGGCATACAATCAATCCATATCGATTTTAAAAGCGATAAAAACGGCTGGGTTTCGTTTACTTTTCAGTAGATTTTTTTTGTTATGGCTTTGTGTATTGGGCTGAAAACAATTAGCTCCGTTTTACTAAGCAAAGCCCTGTTTATTAAAAAAGTAAAAAAAGGGCAAGTAAAAATTTGGACTACCCGCTACAATAGCGGCCAATAAAAAGGCCTTCCCTTAAGCCATTATATAGAGACTCGTTCTGGAAGCCGAAGGGATTGTGATTTGCTCAGGAAGAAAATATGGAACCAAGGCTATTTTATTATTAGCATATCCTTTACCAGCCTGTTAAAACCACAAGGGCTTTAAAAACTAAAATTTTGGTTGTTAGTTTGTGCTGATATATCTTTCACAACATATAGTTACACTTAGAATATTTTATGACTGCCAGTGATGCAGCAAAGCATGCCGGTTAGCAGTCATTTGAATACCAAACCAAATCTTGAACGCTGAAAAATTACTGCCTGTAAACATGTCTCCGAATGTGACGAAAAAACAACGGCCTTCAGTAGCCTCTTTTATCTTATCTTTTTATTGTTCAGGTTATATTACCGCTTTACTTTTAAAATCCATCCAGTCAATTGGCCTGCATAACCTTGTTATTAAAACGTAAGTTTATTCCCTTAATTTTTTTAAAACCATTTATCAATGAATACAGTTCCTTATTGTTAAATGGATTATCTTTCTGCCTTACAAATCTAACCTTATAATGAGCCAAACTCAGTTGACAAACCTTTTACTGGATCAAAGCAAGGATCTTTTTTGGATGATTGACCTTGACTTCGATTTGATTTATGCCAATAAAACTTACCTCAGCCTCATGAAAGAAATGACGGGGGTAGAGAAAAAGCTAAACGAATCAGTTTTAGTGGAGGGCTTTGGCGAGGGCTTTATTGAAAAATGGAAAGCCTATTATACCAGGGCATTTACCGGCGAGTATTTTCAAATAGAAGAGCATTTCTATAATCCCCAATTAAATGAAATTCAATACAGCCAGGTTACTTTTGAACCTCTCGTAGATGACGATAAGAAAGTTTCTGCGGTAGCCTGCCAAACAAAAGATATCACCCGTATAGTAAAGCAAAGGTCTGAAGCCAATCAAATGATGGATGCTTCATTAGATGTTTTTTGTACTGTAAATGAGCAAGGCAATTTTGTGTATGTGAGTGCTGCCGCTTTAAATCAGTGGGGATACTTGCCAAATGAACTAATTGGCAAACCATATATGGAATTTGTTTTGGAAGAAGATGTGCCTAAAACCCAAAGTATTGCAGCTTTTGTTCAAAGTGGTCAGGACGTTAAATCTTTCGTTAACCGATACAAGAAAAAAGATGGTGGAATTGCTTATAATTTATGGTCTACAAGGTGGGATAGTCACACAAAATTAATGTATGCTGTAGCCAGAGACGGCAAAGAAAAATTAGAGCAGGAAGAAAAAATCCGCCAAAGTGAGCAACGCTTTAAATCTTTGGTACAAGAAGGTTCTGACCTTATAGGAATATTGGATATAGAAGGCAATTATATCTATGTAAGCCCTACAAGTGTTTCTGTTCTTGGGAT
The DNA here is from genome assembly GCA_038320245.1 of Chitinophagales bacterium. Classification (GTDB taxonomy): domain Bacteria; phylum Bacteroidota; class Bacteroidia; order Chitinophagales; family Chitinophagaceae; genus Ferruginibacter. The sequence continues at coordinate 10,886 of JBBQEA010000122.1, forward strand.
TGCACCTGAAGAGTTTATTGGGAGAAATGTATTTGACTTTATTCATCCGGATGATGCAGAAAGAACTTTAGCCAGTTTGCAAAAAGTAATTACCGAACACAGAGTATCTGTAGAACCCTTTCGTTTTAAAAACGATAAAAAAGAATGGAGGTGGATTGAAACCGTGTTGACGAACATGCTTAACAATCCAGCCGTAAATGGCATTGTAGCTAATTCCAGAGACATCACAGAATCTGTAAATACCCGCAAACAAAATGAATCAAATGAAGTATTTAACCGAACCATTTTAGAAAGCAGCCCCGATTGTTTAAAAATATTAGATACAGAAGGGAGGCTTCAGTTTATGAATTTCAACGGACTTTGCCAGATGGAGATTGATGATTTTGGTACGTTTAAAAATAAAAAATGGTGGACGTTGTGGGGCAGCGAAAACGAAGCACTGGTAAAAGCATCATTAGATAAGGTATTGAAAGGAGAAACAGCACAGTTTACCGCCCTATGCCCCACTGCCAAAGGCACACTTAAATGGTGGGATGTAATGGTGTCGCCTGTAGGCAAACCTGGCGAACCTGTACAGCAAATTATTTCCGTTTCCAGAGATATTACTAAACAAAAAGAAGAAGAGCAACAATTAAAACTGTTGGGAAGTGTAATCACCAACACAAACGACGCTGTTTTAATTACAGAAGCAGAACCATTTGATGAGCCAGGGCCAAAAATAATTTATGTTAACGAGGCTTTTACAAAAATGACTGGTTATACAGCGGAAGATGTTATTGGTAAAACACCCCGTATACTGCAAGGACCAAATTCTAACAAAGAAGCGCTTGCGGAGCTAAGCCGTAAAATGAGAAATTGGGAGTCTTGTGAATTAACAACCATCAACTACAAAAAAAACGGAGAGGAATTCTGGATTCATTTTTCGTTAACTCCTGTAGCCGATGAAAATGGCTGGTATACCCATTGGATTTCTATAGAGCGGGATGTAACAGAACAAAAGATTAAAGAACTCGAAAATGAATTATTAGCCAAAGTCAGTACAAGTTTTAATGCGGAAAACGATTACATAAGTGCTGCAAACGAGGTATGCAAAACAATTAGTAAGTACGGGAAATTCGATTTCGTAGAAGTATGGACTGCTAACACGGAAAGAAGCCACATGCAATTGTTTAGCCATTATGTAGAAAACCCTCAGGATGAAAAATTTTATAGCATCAGCTATAAGGCTAGCACATATAATATGTCTAAAAGCCTGGTGGGCAAGGTTTGGTCTCAACAGGTACAACTGCTTTGGGATGATATTGAAAACAATAAAGATTTTGTAAGAAGAGAGGCAGCAAAAAAAATGGGCTTAAAAGCTGTATTAGGCATACCCTTAATTTTTAATAACGAAGCGGTAGCTGTACTAGAAATAGGCACAAAGCATAATGCCAATTATTTAAAAAAATACAGCCTATTATTTAATAAGCTGGAAGGTTATATCGGTTCTGAATTAAACCGAAAAAAACTGGAAAATGACCTCAGTCGTTTATTCGATTCAACACCGGATATTATTTGTATAGGAGATTTTAAAGGTCGTTTCCTAAAGATAAACAATGGCGGCTGTGCATTATTGGGCTACTCACCGCAAGAAATTTTATACCATGGCTTTAACGAATTTATACATCCGGATGATAAGGCTTTAGCAAACGATGAAACACTAAGGCTGGAGCAAGGAAAAAATAGCTACAAATTTGAAAACCGCTTTATCACCAAAAGCGGTGACACTATCTGGCTTAGTTGGAACAGCATAGCTGTATTGGAGGAAGGATTGGTATATTCCTCCGCCAAAAACATTACCGAAGAACGGAAACTAAGAGAGTTAAACCGCCAGGCAAGCATCTTAGCAAAAATTGGAAGTTGGGAGGTAGATATGGTCAATCAAACAGTCTATTGGTCTGATGAGGTGCACCAACTGCACGAAACAGATCCTAAATCATTTGTGCCTGATGTGGTAACAGCTATCAATTTTTACAGGGAGGATTTTAAGCAATTGGTAAACCAAAGCATTGAAAAAAGTGTAACAACAGGTGGGCCCTTCGATTTTGAAGCGGTATTGATAACTGCAACAAAAAAAGAACTATGGGTAAGAGTTATTGGAAACACAGAATTTTTAAATAACCAGTGCACCCGGATTTATGGCAGTTTTCAGGATATACACGAACGTAAAGAATCAGAGCTCAGGTTACAAACACTGGCAGACAATCTCCCTGGAGTTGTATATCAATACTACGTAAATCCAGATGGCACAAACCATTTTTCATCTGTAACTAAAGGCGCCCTGCAATTATGGGGTTTTTCTGCCGAGGAAGTGATGCTAAATAATCAGCTAGTTTGGAATCAAATAAAAGCAGGCGGAGATATTGAGGCTGTACAAAAAACTATCTCAGATTCTATAGCGTTGAAAACCAAGTGGACGGCAAAGTGGAAATATGTAATGCCTAATGGCGAAATAAAAACTCATTTGGGTTTTGGCTCACCTGATTATTTGGCCAATGGCTCAGTAGTTTTTAATTCTGTGATACTGGATGTAACCCATGAGGCCAAAAATGAAGAATTATTAGAGAAGGTATCAAAACTGGCCAGCATTGGTAGCTGGGAGGTAGATTTTTTAGAAAATAAGCATTACTGGTCAGAAATGCTACACATTATCGCTGAAACAAATCCACAAGAATTTGTTCCAGATCGCAACGCTACTCTTGCTCTCTTTCGGGAAGATTTTCGCCCCATTGTAGAAAATGGTATTGTACAATGTGTAACTAAAGGCACGCCAATCGATTTAGAGGGAGTGATTGTAACTGCCAATAAAAATGAAAAATGGGTACGGGTTATAGCAAGTGCCCAAATGAAGGATGGGCAATGCCAAAAAATGCAGGGTAGCATTCAGGATATCACTGAATTGAAATTAGCTGGATTAGAGCTATTTAACAGCGAACAAAAATATCGTCTGTTGGCTCAGGAGTTGGAGTTAAATCAAACTCACCTCACCAATGCGCAGCGGGTGGCCAAGGTAGGAAGTTGGGAAACCAATTTGAAAGATTTCAAAGTAACATGGTCTGATGAAACCTACCGTATTTTTGGAATTGTTAATGATGGAACTGTAATAACCCACGAAAAATTCCTTAGCAATGTTCATCCATTAGACAGAGATAAAGTAGGCAAGGCATTAAATGATTCGGTAAAAGACAGCAATAAAAGCTACCATTTTATTGAGCATCGGATATTAACAACAACTGGTATAGAAAAGCTGGTTGAAGAGCGTTGGAAAGTTGATTTTGATGACAATGGCGTTCCATTGTTGGCAATTGGCAGTTGCCAGGATATTACTGAACGCAAAAAAGCGGAACAAGAAAAAAATAGTTTACAGGCAACCCTGGAAAACAGCCTGAACGAAATTTATATATTCGATGCGGAAACACTTCTATTTACTTATGCCAACAAAGGTGCACTCTTAAACACAGGCTATTCCGAAAAGGAAATAAAAACATTAACGCCACTTGAAATAAAGCCCGACTTTACTGCAATTTCTTTTAAAGAACTAGTTGCTCCGCTAGTGAATAAAGAAAAAGAAAAAATTATATTTTTCACTAATCATCAACGAAAAGACCGCAGCCTTTACCCTGTAGAAATACATTTACAATTAGTAGCAGAATCTAACAACAAAAGATTTTTAGCAATAATACTGGATATTACAGAGCGCAAAAAATCGGAAGAACTATTAGTTATGGCCTTTCAGGAAAAGGCCAGCATTCTGGAACGAATTACCGAAGCCTTTGTATCGCTTGATTCAAATTGGTGCTATACCTATATGAATAAAAAAGCCGGGGAAATCTTTAATCGGGATCCGGAATTGATGATTGGAAAACATATCTGGACAGAATTTCCTGAGGGCCTCAACCAGCCTTTTCATCTTGCTTATGAAAAGGCAATGGCAACCCAGCAATATGTACATGTGGAAGAACACTATAAACCCTACGATCGTTGGTTCGAAAATCATATCTATCCTTCTCCGGATGGATTGTCGATTTTCTTTAGGGATATTTCTGAACGCAAACGCAGTGAAGAAAGCCTGCGCCAATCAAACGAACGTTTTGAAAAAGTAACCGAAGCAACCAATGATGCTATTTGGGATTGGGATATAGTAAACCAAACTTACTATCGGTCTAAAAGCTTTGAACGGTTTTATGGCAAAGG
>JBBQEA010000123.1:0-15107 GCA_038320245.1 Chitinophagales bacterium
CATAAACTAAAGAAGCTCCCTTTTAGGAGCTTTCTTGTAGTATCGGGGAGCAGACTTGAACTGCCGACCTTCGGGTTATGAATCCGATGCTCTAACCAGCTGAGCTACCCCGACATAATATTTTTATTTCAACAACCAAGCAGACTTGAACTGCCGTCCGCCGCGGCGGATATTGAATCCGATGGTCTAACCATCCGCCGAGGCGGATACCCCGACATAATATTTTTATTTCAACAACCAGGCAGACTTGAACTGCCGTCCGCCGAGGCGGATATGAATCCGATGCTCTAACCATCCGCCGAGGCGGATACCCCGACATAATATTTTTGTTTCAACAACCAGGCAGACTTGAACTGCCGTCCGCCGCGGCGGATATGAATCCGATACTCTAACCATCCGCCGAGGCGGATACCCCGACAACATCCTTAACCTTTCGATTTCGGGCTGCAAATATAGGAGATTTCAGTAAAAATACTTTCACTAATACTGTAATAGTTGCTGTAGCCGGTAAACTAACTTTTCAGCATTGGGCAACATCGCTGCCTCAAGCCCCGTGTTCATTGGAACTGCAGGCAAATTTAATGCCCCCAAAACTTCAACGGGGCTATCCAGCCATTTAAAACAGGCTTTTGAAATACGGCCGGCCAATGCTTCTGCAAACGAATTATTCTGTTGCTCTTCTGTAAGTATAAGGCATTTACCATGAAGTTTTACTCTTTCAAAAATCAATGCTTCATCCAATGGATACAATGTTCGCAAATCAATTATTTCAACTTTACCTGGTAAATTTTTAGCTGCAGCTTTGGCCCAGTAAATACCCATACCATAAGTAATTACACAGCAGGTTTCGCCTTTTTCAACCAAATTTGTATCTGCCTGTAAAACGATCAGCGCCTTACCTAGTGGAATGATATAATCACTGGATGGTTCTGCGGATTTGGCTTCTTCGGTGCCCGGCACTTTGCTCCAATACAAGCCTTTGTGTTCAAGCATTAATACAGGGTTAGGGTCTGCAAAGGCAGCTTTCATCAAGCCTTTCATATCTGCAGCATTGCTTGGATAAACTATTTTAATTCCTTTTAACGTCAGCAATAAACTTTCTATGCTACCACTGTGGTAGGGTCCACCACCACCGTATGCGCCTATGGGAATTCTGATGACTGTTTGTACAGGAAATTTGCCACAGGTTAAATAACAGCTTTTGGAAATTTCTGTTACCAGCTGGTTCAATCCGGGATAGATATAATCTGCAAACTGCACTTCAACGATTGGTTTTAGTCCAACAGCACACATACCAACTGTTGATCCAATTATATATGCCTCCTGAATGGCGGTATTAAAAACACGGTGATCGCCAAACTGTTCCGCCAACGTAGCTGCTTCTCTAAAAACACCGCCCAATCTTTTCCCTACATCCTGGCCATACAAAACTGCTTCGGGATGCAGTTCCATAATTTCCCTTATGGCAAACAATGCGGCATCCACCATCACAATCTTTTCTCTAACAACAGGTGTACGAATACCCTTTTCTTCGGTTACCGTTGTTGGTATAAATACAAAATCTTCAACAGTAGCAGCGTCTGGTTCAGGTGCTGCAACTGCTGCTGCAAATTGTGATGCTACCAAATTCTGTGCATTTTTTTCTATATCATATAGAATAGCTGCATCCATGCCAAGAAAGAGCAATTTGTCTTTCAATTTTATAAAAGGATCCCGTTCGGCATGTTTCGCAAGGTCGTCTTCGGTACGGTAAAATTCTTTTCTTACGCCGCTTGTATGGTGCCCTAGTAACGGGACTTTTGCATGTACCAGCCATGGTTTCCTACTCGTTCTTACTTCCCTCACTACCCATTCCATGGCGTTGTAACTCTCCTCAAAATTGCTGCCATCAATACTTATGCTTCCAATGCCATTAAACCCTTTTATAAAATCGAAGGCATTACCAGATCTTGCCTCATCAGCACTTACACTAATTCCCCAATCATTATCCTGAACAAGGTAAATAATGGGCAATTGGTGCAATGCTGCAAACTGAAATGCTTCGCTTACTTCTCCTTCTGTAACGGAAGCATCGCCCAGGGAACAAATTACAACCGGTGCAGCCTGAGGAATACTATTTGCTTCATTCATTTGCTTAAGCAAAAGCATTTTCTCTTTGTATTGTATCCCTTGTGCAATGCCGGTGGTTGGTATTACCTGCATTCCGGTAGCACTGCTTTGGTGGATGATAGTTGGTTTGTCGGTGCCTCTATAATTTGGATGACTGTAATATTCCCTGCCGCCTGTAAATGGATCAGTGCCTTTGGCTAGTAATTGCAGCATAAGCTGCAACGGCGTAAAGCCCAGACCTAACAAAAGGCTTTCATCCCGGTAATAAGGACTAACATAATCACAGGGTGCTAAATGAAAAGCCGTGGCCAACTGAATCGCTTCGTGCCCTTTGGAAGTGGAGTGTACATACTTGCAGATTGGCCGGTTAGTTTCATAAGTATCAGCCATGGCTCTTGAGGTGCACATCAAACCATAAGCTTTCAACAGTACATCGTTATTTAACATATTTCAAATGTAAAAAATAAAGCAGCAAGGTAATAAATACAGCGTGGTATTGCAGGTTGGTTATTAAAAGTTTAGTACTTATTTCTTACGAAAGTCTTCCTATCATTTAAGTTTAGAGAGTTTAGAGGTTTAGATGAACGCCTAAATAAAAAACATTGATACCAGTTTATTACAGACAACTACCTAAAACACAAAAGCCTTTCTGCGCAAACAGAAAGGCTTTTAAATAATTAATGCGATTATTTTATTTCCAGTTTAAGCTGCATTTCCTTTTCAACAAACGCCTCTAATTCATCACCAACCACACATTCACCAACACCTGCCGGCGTTCCGGTAAAGATGAGGTCGCCAATGTTTAAAGAAAAGTAGTTGGAGACATGTTCAATAATCACGTCAAAACTAAAAATCATATCCCCGGAATTACCTTGCTGAACCAGTTCTTTGTTTTTATAAAAACTAAAGTTGATATTCCTTCTATTGAAACCCGGCGTAATATCTATGAATTTACCAATGGCGGCAGAATTATCAAATGCCTTCGCTTTTTCCCAGGGTAAGCCTTTTTCACGAAGTTGATTTTGTATATCCCTTGCAGTAAAATCTATTCCGGTTGTAAAAGCATTGTAATAATTAGAAGCATGGCGTTCCTGAATATATTTACCATTTTTGCAAACCCTCAAAACCAATTCGCACTCGTAATTAAGTTCGTTGGTAAACTCAGGGTAGTAGAACGGTGTATGACTTTGCAATAAAGCACTTTTAGGCTTCATAAAAATGACAGGTTCCGTCGGTATTTCATTGCCAAGTTCTTTGGCATGGGCTGCATAGTTGCGGCCTACACAAATTATTTTCATGGTTCAGTAGTTAAGAGGATAGCAGGTTTTATTAACGAATATAAACAAAACACGTAATAATACAAATTTGTTATCGTAAAAATACTATTTGCTATTTAATAGATAGTTTATTTACTTCACTCATCGTTTTATCAATGCCAATTGTTGTAAAATTTTCTATCACATTAACGCATGTTTGAATTTTTAATTGTACTAATATGCTTTCGCTCTCCTGCCATTTACCCAATACAAAGTCTACCTGCATGCCTTTGGGATAATTGTTTCCAATTCCAAATCTAAGCTTGGGGTATTGATCTGTACCTAAAGTTTCTTGTATATCTTTTAGTCCATTGTGACCTGCGGCACTCCCTCCGGCCCTTAACCGTAATTTATCCAGCGGAAGTGAAAGATCATCAACAATGGTAAGGGTTTGATGCAGTGGTATCTTCTCCTTGTCCATCCAGTATTTGAAAGCCCGGCCACTGAGGTTCATAAAAGTAGTAGGACAAATACATACAAATATTTTCCCTTTCCATTTTACCTCAGCTACATAAGCCAACCTCTCCAGCTTGAACGTGCCTTCATGTTTTTGTACAAAAGCCTGTACAACATCAAAGCCAATATTATGCCTCGTATGGGCATATTCGTTACCAGTATTCCCCAATCCTGCAATTAAAAACTTGGACATACATTTTAATATTAAGTGACACTTAAGTTATTCCATCAGAACAAACTACATTTTTAAATGTGCCAAATTAGTTTTTTAGCATCTAATATTTTCTTTTGAAATATTTTTTCTTTTTGCCCGGCATGTATTGTTGAAAAATTGCTATAATTTTAAAAAAACAAATTGATAACTTATGAAAAAGTTTCTATTGGTAGACGACCATGTAGTAGTAAGGTCTGGTATTAAATTATTACTGTTAGAGATTTTTAAACCAGCAGAAATTTATGAAGCATCAGATGGAGAATCTGTGCTGGCACAATTAAAAGAGCATGTTTTTGATTTAATTATATTGGATATTCAAATGCCCAAGACGGATACGATTGGATTAATGGAAACAATCCACCTGGAATATCCCGATGCAAAAGTTTTGATGTTTTCTATGAGCGCTGAAAAAATTTACGCTAAACGGTTTTTAAAAGCTGGAGCCAAAGGGTTTGTTTCAAAAGAAGCGCCGCTGGAAGAAATCATTAAAGCTGTCAATCAAATTCTAAACAACCGACGTTATATCAGTGATTCTCTGGCCGATTTTTTAGCTGACGAATCAGTATCAGCCAAAACAGACAATCCTTTTAATCGTCTTTCGGCAAGAGAATTTGAAATTGCTTCAATGCTTTTATCCGGCGGCACTATCAGTTCTATTTCCAAACAAATCAATATCAAAGTTTCAACTGTGGGCACCCATAAAACCCGGTTATTTGAAAAACTGAATGTTACTAATTTGCTGGAATTGAAAGAACTGGCTACCAATTATAACCTATAAAGAAAATTATTTCATATCATTTTTTCATTACCGCTTGTCGCCCATTTGTTGCATAGCCATTATCTGGCGCATGGTTTTTTCCATACCCTCGCTGCTGCCGTCTAAGAAAATTACATTGCCCTTTCCATATTCAGCAAAATTTTTGATGGCTTCTGTCCACATACTAAAAAGGATTACATTGGTATCAAGGTTAGCCTGCTTCATTTGTTCTGCTGCCTGGCTCATACCTTTGGCTACTTCTTCCCGGAACAAAGCCACACCTTGTCCACGTAACTGCGCCGCTTGTCTTTCCGCCTCTGCTGCAATTTTAATGGCATTTCCTTCTGCTTCTGCAGCCTTTGTTTTGGTAATCAATAAAGCCTGACCTTCATTTTCAGCAGCAGCTTTCAGGTTGTTACTGGCAACCACTTTGCTCATGCTGTTAATAATGGCTTCGTCAAAAGTGATATCATTTATTTGCAGATCCTGTAAATGGTAGCCCCAACTTTCCAGCTGAATGTCCACCTGATCTTTTACATTTTCAACAATATCCCTGCGTACATTTAAAACCTCCGCTTGTTTTTTGGTAGATACAAATGCCCGGATACTTCCTTCTACTGTTCTAATCAACGCCTGCATCAAATCTTTATCACTAATAAATTTAAAGGCTACGTTCTTGATGGTTTCCTCATCTACATTTAATACAGAGTACAAAAGCATCGATTTAAAATAAACGTTTGCCTGGTCAACCGTTACTGCCTGAAACTCCAGTTCTACCGAACGATTTTGAATGCTCACCCTTTTGTACAACTGATCCAAAAAAGGCACTTTAAAATTCAGTCCGGGTCTTTTAATACTGTGGTATTTCCCCAACCTGGTTACTACGCCAATTGTTCCCTGGTTGATGGTAAACAAGCCGCCGGCTATCAGCAAAAATATTGGGATAAGCCACCAAAAATCTTTAATTAGGTCCATTGTTTTTAAATTTAGGTTTGAAGATAGTTGTTTTTAAATTGTTAAATGGCAGGCGCATTGTAATAAAAAAAATGACAAGTAAACCGGGCGTTTTAAACCACTGATTTTTCTTCCCAAATCATGCTCAAGTACACAATTGTTTCTGCCGCCTTCGCCATATCCTTCGTGCCAATCCATTCCAGTTTACTATGGATATTTTGCATGCCGGTAAAAATATTGGGGCAAGGCATACCAATATAACTAAACCTGCTACCATCCGTACCACCACGAATACTTTCCTTTTTAACAGTTAACCCTGCCCGCTGTATAGCCTCTTCTGCATAAGCGGTTACCTGCGGATATTTATCCAATACCATTTTCATATTGCGGTATTGCTCAGCTATTGTGTATTCCATTGAAGCACCCGGAAATTGTTTCAACACAGCAACTGCAATTTGTTTCAATCTTTCATGATGGCTTTGCAATCCAGCTTCAGTAAAATCTCTTACAATAAATTGTATACTGGCTTTTTCTGCAATACCATTTACAGCCACCGGATGTACAAACCCTTGCATTGCCTCTGTAGTTTCAGGACTCCATTCATTCTTGGGCAATGCATCCAGTACAGCACCTGCAACCTTCAACGCATTCACCAGTTTATCTTTTGCATAACCGGGATGAACTATCACACCTTCAATCGTAATGGTAGCAGCATCCGCACTAAAAGTTTCATCTTCTAAACTGCCCGCTTCTCCCCCATCCAATGTATAGCCGAATTGAGCTCCTAATTGTTGCATATTAACCTTGGCTGTGCCTTTTCCAACTTCCTCATCTGGTGTAAATAAAATCCTGATATCTCCATGTTTTATGGCAGGATGTTGCATAAAGTATAAAGCAGCTTCCATGATAACTGCTACACCACTTTTATCATCGGCCCCCAAAAGTGTTAAGCCGCTGGCTGTAATTATTCCCTGATTCAAATGCTCCTTTAAATAGGGCGAGTCGGCCATACGCAGCACCTGCGAAGTATCATCTGGTAATACGATATCATTGCCATCGTAATACCTGTGATGGATGGGCTTTACATTGGTACCACTGCAATCCGGCGCCGTATCAACATGGCTGCAAAAGCAAATAACCGGAATATTTTTTTTATCACTATTACCAGGAATTGTTGCATACACATACCCAAACTCATCTGTAACGGCATCTGTAATTCCCATACCAAACAATTCCCGCTGCAATAATTTACTCAGGTCTTTTTGCTTTTCAGTAGTGGGATGTGCATTACTGTTGGGGTCGCTTTGTGTATCAATCTGTACATAACGCAACAGGCGTTCAGCAACGTTATCAGGACTTACTTGTATCATAATTTGGTGAATGGTCAATGGTGAATTGTCAATAAAAGCAGCATCAGTTTTTTTCAAAATGCAAGGTAGTCTATAATGCAAGTAAATAAAAAAGCAGCCTTCAAATGCAGACTGCTTTTTTATTAAAATACTTGTAAAGTTTTATTCTCAAACTATCAATTGAAAATTAGCCAAATGCCTCCTACACTATCTCTACCAATTCAATATCAAAAACCAACTCTTCGCCAGCTAAAAAATGGTTGGCGTCTAAAATAATCACTTCTTCTTTAACGTCTACAACCACTACTGGTACCGGGTTTCCATTAGGATCGGTAAGGGTTAACTGCATTCCCGGCTCCAACTTCATATCCGCAGGAATATGTTCCTTTGGAAACTCAATAATTGCAGCAGGGTCCTTTGCGCCATACCCTTCTTCCGGAACAATATTCACGGTCTTTTTTTCACCAATAGCCATACCCGGCATGGCAGCATCAAAACCTTTAATCATTTGTCCTGCACCAACTGTAAACTCCAGTGGTTCCCTGCCTGTAGAAGAATCGAATTGTTCTCCATTTGTTAATTTTCCTGTGTAATGTACTCTTACTACATCACCTTCTTTTACTTGTGCCATTGTGTTTAATTTTCTGCCCGTAACCCCAGGGGGAATAAGCGCATTGTTTAAAATATTTTTTTGAACCGGGCTAATAAACTTTTATCAGCGGCATTGGCGTCGCACTCTTTTACTGCATATCTTTATTGAGCAATAAAACAACCAGCATCCGGAAATGTAACCACCAATTTTTGGCAATTTAAAACTTAAAACCTTGCCCACCGAATTAAAAAGTTTTGTTGAACTTCGCAATATGAAATATATCCTTTGTATCATCCTGTTTTTGTTCTCCATATCCACACAAGCTACTCATGCACAGCATAAAAATTTGGCTATAAAACCATCCGACAATATAGCCATTACGCCAGGAGCAGAAAGAATGGAAGTCTATCTCCCACTGCTGAAAGGTAAGTCTGTAGCTGTTTTCGCTAATCAAACCAGCATGGTAAAAAATTCGCACCTGGTAGATACATTGGTAAAAAGTGGTATAAAAGTGATCAGAATATTTGGACCCGAGCATGGATTTCGTGGAAATGCCGCCGCAGGTGAACATGTAGAAAATGGCCTCGACAAAAAAACCGGCATACCCGTAATCAGTTTATACGGCGATCATAAAAAACCAACAGCAGCCGACTTTAAAGATGTGGATGTACTAATTTTTGATATTCAGGATGTGGGTGTACGTTTTTACACCTTCATCTCTTCATTGGAATATTTTTTAGAAGCAGCGCTGGAAAACCACAAACCTTTGATGATTTTAGACCGGCCAAACCCAAATGGTTTTTATGTAGATGGACCAGTGCTGGATACAAAATTTAAAAGCTTTGTTGGCATGCAACCCATCCCCATTGTGTATGGCATGACGATAGGTGAATATGCATTGATGCTGGCAGGTGAAAAATGGCTGTCTTCCAAAGCCAATGCCATTAACAATTATAATGTATCAACGCATCCAACTGTTGACACGCCTTTTCATGTACAGGTAATTAAATGCAGCAATTACAACCACAACAGTAAATATATATTACCTGTTATGCCATCGCCGAATTTAAAAGATATGCAAAGTATTTACCTGTATCCCTCCACCTGTTTTTTTGAAGGAACCCTGCTGAGCGAAGGAAGAGGAACAGATAACCCATTCCAGATTTTTGGACATCCGGATTTACCCAAAACACTTTTTGCATTTACACCCAAACCCAATGCAGGAGCCAAGAGCAGCAAATGTTTTTACCAGCAATGTTATGGCTGGAATGTAAGTGGCACCACCGAAGAAATATTAAAAAAATTGAATTGCAGGATAGAATTAAAATATTTGCTGGATGCTTATAAATTATTTCCAGGCAAAGACAGCTTCTTTTTAAAAAATAATTTCTTTAATAAACTGGCAGGTAATGATGCGTTGATGCAGCAGGTAAAAGAAGGTAAAACAGCAGCAGCCATCAGACAAAGCTGGGAGCCTGAATTGAGTAATTTTAAAAAAATACGGGAAAAATATTTATTATACAAGCCATAAGACTAATGGGGGTGCTTTTCAAAAAGTAACAGCAACAAGCGGTTGGCTGGCTTTGCCGTTTAGGCGTACAGTCGTTTTTCTTTTTCTTATAACTCAACGGCTAAACGCCAAAACGGCAAATCATCAAAGGTTACTTTCAAAATAAAGAGCTAAGCCTTTAAGAAGTACCCGTTTAATGAACATACACAATCTGGCTATCTGTTAGCAACGGCAGGTTTTTAAATCGTAGGATGATATTGGCCACTGTTGCCACATCTTTTTGGCAATAGACAGCAATGCGTTCTACATCATTTTGTTTCCAGTACACTTCACCTACCATGCTGCCATCTATATCATCTTTAGGAGAAGGAACATTTAAAGCTGCAGCCAAAAGTTTTAAAGACGTGAAATTTTTATAGTCGCCAAAACGCCAGTATTGAAAGGTATCTACCATATTGGTTTCCCATGGTTTCATGTTTTGAAAGTCGAGATAAGTAGGTATTGGCAGACCATTGATTAATAACCTGCGGCATAAAAATGGAATGTCAAATTCCTTAATGTTGTGCCCCGTAAAACTCCACCGGTTGTGGATAGATTCCATTTGGTTAACTGTTTGTACAAATTTTTCCAGCAGTTCTTTTTCATCATGCCCGGCAATGGATTTTACTCTAAACTGGTATTCTTTATATTCCTTTTTAAAATAGCCCAAACTAATGCAGACTACTTTTGCAAACTCGGCCATTACCCCAGCCCGTTGTGGATAATATTCAGCAGCTGTTACCCCATCCGGCACGCTGCGTTGTACTTTTTCTTCCCACAAATGTTGCCAGTCAACTGGCATTGTCTCAAAATCTTTTTGGGTAGATACCGTTTCAATATCAATCACCAAAAAATTTTCCAGCGGCATTTTTGCTATCATATCGTTTCAATATTTCTTAAATATAAACAGGGATTGCGTTATATGCAATCCCTGTTTGTATATTTTACTTGAACGAGTATTAAGTTAAGGGTGAATGGTCAGTGGTGAATAGTCAATATTGCAGCATTCGATACCTCATTTTATTTTAACAGGTACCAGAATGAATAGTAGAAAACGTTTACTGAGGCCGTGTAGCAATTTCACTTATCTCATCGGATTCAAATATGCAATTGCCGCTGTATTCTGCATTCATTACCATTTGCATAGCAATTGCAACTACTTTACTTTGAATTGGTCTGTATTTTTTTGGTAATAAAAAAGCAATTTTAGGCAAAATAAATTGTGCTATCGATTCGCCAAAGCGAACATGAGTACGATGACCTAACAACAACGATGGGCGAAAAATAAAGCATCCCTCAAACCCAATCCTTTTTACCGCTTCCTCTATCTCACCTTTTGTTTTGCTGTAGAAAAACATTGATGTTGCATTGGCCCCCATGGAAGATACAAGGGCAATTTTTTTACAACCATTTTTATAGGCTGCCTGTGCATTTTGTAAAACATATTCATAGTCTACCTGATGAAATGCTTTTTTGCTTCCTGCATTTTTAATGGTTGTACCTAAGCAGCAAAATAATTCATCGGCAACTATTTTACTAAAATCCGGCTGATCAAAATTATATGGAATCTGTTCCAGCTTTTCATAAATAATATCCATTGGCTTTCTCACCAATAGTTTTACCTGTTTATATCTTTTATCTGCCAATAAAAAGCGGGTGAGTTTCTTTCCGGTAAGTCCGGTGCCGCCAATAATTAATGCGGTTTTCATTTTTCAAGGAATATTAAGGTTAAAAAATGGATTTATTAATCAGTCAAAATCGATATAACTGCTGCGATATTGAACTACACCTTTAAATACAAAAATAGTTATTTACCACATTTACCTTACAAGTCTACTTTATGTTTTAAGGGAATTTAATATTCCACATGCAAGATAATTGATTACGAAAGCATACGATTTATTCCTGCTTATATTAAAGTTACCGAATTTCAAAAACAACATCGGGATTATTTACAGATTATTCCATACATTGAAAGCTAAAAACTTGTTAACCATGAAATTATTTTTTTCCAGATGGCTGCTGCCTGCTGCTCTTTTTATTTTTGTTACTACCAGTTCAATTGCGCAAGCCAATAATGATTCTTTTGTTATAGGTGATGCATTGCCAGATGCGCCTGAATTAGCTGCAAGGGGTAACTACAAAGTTGGCGTACAATCACTCGAGCTAATTAATAAAAATCAGGTAGATGTCCTGAATTCAAAAGCAGGTATCGATCCATTTTACGACAGACATTTAAAAATTGAAGTTTGGTATCCTGCAATTATTGCAGCCAACAAAAAAGAATTGGAAACGTATAATGCAACCCTGGGATTATTTAAAGATAGTGCAAGACCATTGATTCCATTTTCTTTTACCGGCAGGGCTTTGCGCAACGCAGCGCCCGATCTTTCATCCGGTAAATTCCCTTTAATCATCGTATCACATGGGTATGTTGGTTCAAAATTGTTGATGACTTACCTCACCGAAAATCTTGCATCCAAAGGTTATGTGGTAGTTGCCATCAATCACACCGAATCTACTTACAGCGACAGAGGCGGATTTCAAAGCACCCTGCTTAACCGGGCAAAGGATATATTGTTTGTGCTTAACCAGGTAGCAGATTTATCCAAAGCTGATAGCAAAAGTTTTTTAGCCGGTATGGCAGATGCGGATAACACCGCAATAATAGGTTATTCAATGGGTGGCTATGGCGTGCTAAATGCTGCTGGTGCAGGGTATAGCTCCAAGCTATCAGGTGCCTTTAGCCAAATGACTGGCGGAAGCAATGCAATTAGCGTACGGACAACTGATAATGCTGAGTTTAAAGCTTCGTATGACCCAAGAATTAAAGCAGTGGTAGCGTTTGCACCATGGGGCATGCAGCGGGGCGTATGGGATTCAGCAGGGTTGGCAGGCTTAAAAGTTCCTACATTATTTATTGCAGGCAGCCTTGATGATGTATCTGGTTATGAAGACGGTATTAAAGCCATTTACAAAGGAGCCGTAAATGCCAACCGGTATCTTTTAACCTATATGAATGCAAGGCATAATGTAGCGCCCAATCCACCGCCGGCTGCGTCTTTAAAAGCGGGTGTTGCTTTCGATGAATATTATCATTATGCAGAACCAACCTGGAACGAGTACCGCATCAATAATATCAATCAACATTTTGTTACAGCCTTTACCGGCATTTATTTAAAGCAAAAAGATTACGGCAAATACCTTGATTTACCTGAGCAATCCAATCCAAAAACATGGACTGGCTTTAAGCCCCGTACCAGTACCGGAATGGAATTATTGCATGCGCTGGCTAAATAAAATCATCATCCATTTATAAAGCTATGATGGCTGCATTGAATTTGTTAGCGGCTATTGTAAATAACTGCTTCGTATTAGACAATGACAACTAAAGCACAACAATAAATATGACAAAATTGATTTCTCTTATTGCAATTTGTTATTTGATCAGTTCGTGCAATCAAAAAACAAAATCAACACAGGACAAAGAAAGAATAGCTTCAGACGACACTTTAAAAAAATTGAACTCAGTAAAGGGCGACACGGCTAAATTAAATATTGACGCACTAAAGTCTTCTCCCGACAATTTCAAAATACTTTTAGAAAACGAATATGTAAGAGTGCTTGAATACGCTCTACAACCAGGCCAAAAAGATAAGCCACATACTCACCCTGCTAAATCATCCTATGTTGTTTCCGGTGGAAAACTAAAAGTATATCTTGAAAACGGAGAGACAGTTATTGCGGATGAAGCAACAGGCACTGCATCTTGGAGAGATTATGTTGGTAAACATTATGTTGAAAATATTGGTAACACAACGGTAACAATCGTATTAACAGAAATTAAATCAGTGAAATAATTAGAACAAACTAAAACAATAGTCTCTTTGCCTGCGGGATACCAACCAGCAGCAAAGATGAGATTTAGCAATCTTCAATTAGGATGTGAATGCATACTAACAACACGGCCTATATTAAATTTTTGATAAAATAAAGAATACTATTTTTTATACCGTCCTCCACCAAAGCAGGTGCCCACCTTAAAACCAATATAGCTATTATGCTCACTGTATTGGCTTTTACCTACTGCATTGTATTCAATACCTAACCGAAAATGACCGGCTTCAAAACCACCACGAAACATGAATCCAAATTTATTATCGGTTGGAATATTCGTTGGCAAAGAGGGATCAGTTGAATTAAAATCAGCAGCGCCTATCTGGTAAAGCCCTGCACCTGCACCAATAAATGGACGAAATTTATTGTTATTGAAATAATAATCGCCGGTTGCCAGGTAAGATCCATTTCCCTGAACATTACCCTCAAATTCATTACCGGCAATGATGGTACCACGTGCCATTGCGGCTACCTCCAAACGTAAACCAATTGAAAATTGTTCTGCTACGGCATATTTAGGTTCTACTACGAATAAAAACCCAATTTTAGTAGCGGAACTACCACCAAGGGGCAATGCAAAACCAACACTTACATCTACTTTAAAGGGTTTAAAAATTCGTACACTATCAGATTGTGCTTTTACAGCAGTTGCTGCCAAAAAGATGGAAAGAATGAATATTACTTTTTTCATATTTTAATTTTTTTTGAAAATAAGCAAAATTTTTGAATTTTGTTAGTAAGACAGATTTTTACAGCGATTCCGGGAGTAAAAATATATCATCGCCCTTTAAGTGTGATACATTTTTTGGCAAAGCTCCGCCCTCAGTCCGTTTTGTTGACTGTTGGTAGCTCCGTTTCTTTTGTTGGGTTGTGTTAATCTATTTTACCGTTGTTATTAAATTCCTGTGTTGGAGGTGCAGGCCTATCACCCGGAGGCTTTGCTCCCAGGCTTGCAGTTAGCCAGAGAACAGTCTTACCTGGTGCTTTTTGTTATCAATAGCTGCCAGTGTTTCAATACAAAGTGGTTGGTATTTCATAGTAGCCATTATTTGCTGCCATAAATATTTCTGGGTGAGTTTTTTAAAGCGTATCAGCAGTTCTTTTATTTTGCAGGTATGCTCCAGCAGTTGATTAATCAGGTGTGCTATGAGCATGCACTGGTAATAGTTCTGTAGTGCATTGAATGATTTTCGACTATAAAGATGCTCCATATTATAGCCATTGTTTTTCTCTTCATTAAAGCCTTCATTTTCTATTTTCCACCTTAGCCTGCCTGATTTACTAAGTTTTTTTACGGTTGATTTATTGGTGGGTAGGTTGGTAATGCGTACAAAGTTTACGGTGGTGGTTTTATTGGTTGTTGTGTTGCAGATGGTTTCTTTACATTGCAGATAGTGTAGGGTATGCTTCTTATGCAGCAAATCTTCTACCCAGTAAAACTGTTGTGTGATGCTGGTATTTTTTTCCGTACACTCCGGATGATGTACAAAGCTGTTGCGGTGCGTGGGTGGATCATCTTTTAAACAATCCTGCATAGCAGGTAGGCTGCCGTCCTGTAGGGTAATGATGTATTTCCATTGATTGCTTTCACAAATGTCCATCACCGGGCTGCTGGCGTACAGGGCATCTGCAAGTATGCAGATGGGCAGACGGGGAAAGGCTTTCTTTAATTTTTGGGCTAGCCGTTTAAAGGCTTTCTGTTCACAATCCTGTTTATCATAAGGCTTATCGTTGTCATTAACGATCCACTCGGTGGCCAATGATATGCAAAAGCCGTTTTCGGTTACCAGCTTTGCTTCCAGTACCGGATAGAGGTAAGTGATTTTTCCATTTTTAGATTCTTTTTTTAATCCGCAGCCAAACCTGTCTTCATCGCTGCTTACCATACCTGTGGCATCTACTGCCACCATGTAA
>JBBQEA010000124.1:0-15048 GCA_038320245.1 Chitinophagales bacterium
CCATATGCGGAATAAAAGTTTCTTTAAAATATTAGGGCCTGAGTCCCCCTCCTTGGAAGGGGCTGGGGGAGGCTTTTATGTACATCCCAGTTCAATCGTTGATGATAAGTGTGTAATTGGCGAAGGAACCAAGATCTGGCATTTTTCTCATGTAATGTCAGGTGCTGTTATAGGTACTGATTGTAATCTTGGCCAAAATGTGGTGGTATCGCCTAAAGTGGTACTTGGTAACAATGTAAGGGTACAAAATAATGTTAGCATTTACGAAGGGGTTATTTGTGAAGATGATGTTTTCCTGGGCCCCAGCGCTGTGCTTACCAATGTCATCAACCCCCGCAGTGCAGTAAGCCGTAAAACTGAATTTAAAACCACGCTGATAAAAAAAGGAGCAAGCATTGGTGCCAATGCAACCATAGTTTGCGGCCACACCATTGGTGAATATGCATTTATTGGAGCAGGTGCAGTAGTAACCAAAGATGTTCCGGCTTATGCATTAATCGTTGGCAACCCCGGCCGTCAAACCGGCTGGATGAGTGAATATGGCCAAAAATTACACTTTAATGCAGCTGGGAATGCTATATGCAGCGAAAGTGGTATCACTTACCTGCTTAAAGGTAACGTGGTTAGCCGCAACTGATTACTTGTAACTCTGCTTCTCCAGCAAACAAATTTCTCTGATGCCAACAACTTTTTTACTGAAAAATGGGTCTTAGGTTTGCTGGCTATTCAAAAATCATCTAGTTTTGAGTAGTTTATTTACTCAATTTAAATGATAGAAGCTCTCATATCTTCCAAAACACGTATAAAATTGCTGCTCAAATTTTTTTTAAACAGCAGTAACAGGGCCTATCTGCGTGGGCTTGAGGAGGAGTTTGGCGAAAGCAGCAATGCCATCCGGCTCGAGCTAAACAAGCTTGAAAAAGCCGGCATGGTAAGCAGCGATGTGCAGGGTAATAAAAAATACTTCACTGCTAATGTGAAGCACCCGCTTTTTTTCGACCTCAACAGCATCATAAGAAAATATGTGGGTATTGATACCATAATTGAAAATGTGATAAAACAACTGGGCGAGGTGGAACGGGTTTACCTGTCAGGTGAATTTGCAAAGGGTAATGATAATAATGTGATTGATCTTGAACTTATAGGCTCTGTAAATACAAACTATCTTACCGATCTTATCGAAAAAGCCGAGCCGCTGGTGAAAAGAAAGATCCGGTATGTAGTTTATTCGGCAGAAGAATTTGCTGCATTAAAGGAAACAAAAAACATTAATGAAAAACTGCTGATTTGGAGCAGGTAATCGAAAATTAAAAAATGAGTGTAAAAAATTTTGCAATAATTGGTGCAGGCGGGTACATAGCACCCAGGCACATGAAAGCCATAAAGGATACGGGTAATACCCTGATAGCTGGTTTGGATAAACACGATTCGGTAGGTATTCTGGATAGCTATTTTCCGGATGCTGATTTTTTTACCGAGTTTGAAAGGTTTGACCGTCACCTCGAAAAACAGAAAAGGTTGGGTAATAAAACCGATTTTGTTTCAGTATGCAGTCCCAATTATCTGCACGATGCTCACATCCGGTTTGGATTACGCATTGGTGCAAATGTAATTTGCGAAAAACCGGTAGTGCTTAACCCGTGGAATATTGATGCATTGATGGAAATTGAAAAAGAAACAGGTGGAGAGGTTTTTACAATTTTACAATTACGCCTGCATCCTGCTATCATTGCTTTAAAAGAAAAAATTGCAGCAGCACCGGCAGATAAAAAGCACACGGTTAATTTACAATACATCACTTCACGTGGGCATTGGTATCATACCAGTTGGAAGGGTGATATGGAAAAAAGTGGCGGTATAGCCACAAATATTGGCGTGCATTTTTTTGATATGCTGATATGGATTTTCGGCAATGTAAAAACAAATACCGTTATAGAACATACATCGCAAACCGCATCGGGTGAGCTGGAGTTGGAAAAAGCAAATGTAAACTGGATGCTGAGTATTGATGCCAACACATTGCCCGATGAGGCAAAAGCAGCCGGTAAAAGAACTTTCAGAACATTAACTATTGATGGGGAAGGATTTGAATTCAGCGATGGCTTTACTGAGTTGCATACAAAAAGTTATAACGAGATATTAGATGGAAATGGATTTCCAATAAGTGAGACTTTAAAAGCAATTGAGTTGGTTCACACAATAAGAAATTACAAAATTTAATTTAAAGAAATGGAGCTTAATAATTCAAGATGTTTGGTAATTGGCGGTGCCGGTTTTATTGGCAGTTTTGTGGTAACCGAACTGCTTAAAGAAAACGTAGCCGAAGTAATTGTTTACGACAATTTTGCACGGGGTAAAAAAGAATATCTTAACGAGGCATTGACAGATAAACGCTGCAGTATTTATCCTGTTGGTGGCGATATTCGTGAGATAGATATACTGAATGATGCCATGAAGGGCGTGGACTATGTTTTTTGTCTGGCTGCTATGTGGCTGCTGCACTGTAAAGATTATCCACGCACTGCTTTTGACGTAAACATTGCCGGCACATTCAATGTGCTTGAAGCCTGTGTAAACAATAAAATCAAAAAGCTTGTCTGGTCATCTTCAGCATCCGTATACGGCGATGCGGTTGAATTACCCATGACAGAAGCACATCCTTTTAACAATAAGAATTTTTACGGAGCTACAAAAATTGCTGGTGAAGCTATGGCAGCTGCCTTTAATGATCGCTATGGTCTGCAGGTTATAGGACTTCGTTATATGAACGTATATGGCCCACACCAGGATCAGACAGCCGCATACACCGGCGTAATACCCATTATGTTGAATAAGATTGATGCTAATGAAACACCAGTCATTAACGGCGATGGTTCGCAGGCCTATGATTTTATTTATGTAGAGGATGCAGCAAGATGTAATATCCAGGCAATGAAATCAGAAACGTCATTTGGTTTTTATAATGTAGGTACTGAAATCCAGACTTCCATCAAAGAATTGTGTGATACAATTCTCCGTTTAAAAAACAGCGATCTGAAAGTTACTTATAAACCCTATAGTGATGATGATGCCCGTGCATTGGTGCAAAACCGCATCGGCAGCAGGGAGAAAGCAGAGCGGCATCTGGGCTTTAAATACAACTGCTCACTCGAAGAAGGTTTACATAAATTGATCGACTGGCGGAAAAAAAATAAAGGGATATAAAATGTGTGGTATAGCCGGCATATTTAATTTTAATAAAGAACCGATATCAGCCCGGTCTTTAAAGTCAATGACAGATGCCATAGCACACAGGGGGCCTGATGGCGAAGGTATTTTTGTTGATGAATATGTTGGTCTTGGCCACAGAAGGCTTGCTATAATTGATGTTTCTTCAAATGGGGCACAGCCCATGTTGTCTGATAATGGTGAATGGACAATTGTATTCAACGGTTGTATTTATAATTTTCCGGCGCTAAAAAAAGAACTGCAATCAAAAGGTCACTCTTTTAAATCTACAAGCGATACCGAGGTAATTGCGGAAGGATTGGCTGAATACGGGCCTTCGTTTTTTGAACGCTTAGACGGCATGTTTGCCATTGCCGCATGGCATAAAACAAAAAAAGAATTGTGGTTGAGCAGGGATAGGTTTGGCGTAAAGCCATTGTATTATTTTCAACAAGGGTCTGTATTTTTATTTGCTTCCGAAATAAAAGCATTTATGCAGCACCCCGCTTTTAAAGTAGAGCTAAACCCCGTTGCTTTAAATGAATATTTTACTTTCCAGAATTTATTTGCCTATCATACTTTGTTCAAAGGGGTAATCATGTTGCCTCCGGCCAACACTATTAAAATAAGTACTCAAGAACCTGATTTCAGGCACCACTCCTGGTGGGATTATAATTTTACTGAACCCGATAATACCATGTCTGCCGAAGATGCCAGTTCAGAAACAGAGCGGCTGTTATCGAAGGCTGTCGAAAGGCAGATGGTGGCCGATGTGCCGGTAGGAAGTTATTTAAGCGGGGGTATGGATAGCGGTTCGCTGAGTGTGTTGGCCAGCAAACATGTTGATCGGATGTACACTTTCACTGCAGGCTTTGAAATGAGCGAAGTACTGGGAACCGAAATTGGTTTTGACGAAAGGGTGGATGCAGAGTTAACAGCAAATTTTATCAAGTCTGAGCATTATGAGCAGGTTCTTAATGCCGGCGATATCCGTTGGAGTTTACCAAGGGTTGTATGGCACCTGGAAGACCTGCGTGTAGGTATGAGTTATCCTAATTATTATATCAGCAGGCTGGCAAGTAAATTTGTAAAAGTATGTTTGCAGGGAACAGGTGGCGATGAATTATATGGAGGGTACCCATGGCGTTATTACCGTGTTTTTAAATCATTGAATGCTCCTGAATTTTTTGAAAATTATTATGGTTTCTGGCAGCGATTGGTAATGGATGAAGATAAACCCAAACTTTTTCAGCCGTATATCCAGGCGCAGATCGATATCAACGCACCCCGCCAGGTTTTTGAAAGGGTATTTACCTTTAATAAAAACTTAAAGTACAACACTCCCGAAGAGCACATACAAAACAGTTTATACTTCGAAATAAAAACATTCCTTCCGGGCTTACTGCTGGTAGGCGATAAGTTGGCCATGGCCAACGGGCTTGAAGAAAGATTTCCTTTTTTAGATAACGAGCTGGTTGATTTTGCGCAAAAGATCCCGGTAAAATATAAGTTGGCAAACCTAGAGAATATGAAACGGATTGATGAGAACCTTGCAGGAAATAAACACAAGCTTTTTCAGCAATACGACGATGGGAAAAATGTTTTGCGAAATGCTATGAGCCATATCCTTCCGGAAAAAATTGTGAATCGTAAAAAACAAGGATTCAGTGCACCGGACGAAAGCTGGTATCGCGGCGAAAACGCCCAGTATGTAAAAGAATTATTGCTGGGTAAAAATATTGCCAGTGCTGAATTTATTAATCCTGATTATGTAAGGCAGATTGTAGATGAGCATTGTAACAAAGGCGTTAATCATCGCTTGCTGATATGGAGTTTTATGAATTTTGAATGCTGGTGCAGATTATTTCTTAACAACCAAAAAATTTAACATGAGGATTTTGATTACAGGAGCCGGAGGGCTGATAGGTTCGCATGTAGTACCATTGCTCGAAACGGAGCATGAGCTTTTTACTGTTTCGGGTAAAATTACCGGTAAGAGTAATTTCAATATTGATTTTTCAAAAGATTGGTCAACAGCGGAATTGCCGCAAAACATGGACGCTTTTATTCACCTGGCCCAGGATGAGCATTTCAGGGATTTCCCAGGTAAAGCAGTCCCTGTTTTTTTTACCAACACAGTCAGTACTTTAAAACTTATTGATTTTGCGGTAAAAACGGGCGTTAAGAAATTTATCTATGCATCCTCTGCTGGTATTTATGGCAACAGCGATAAAGCATTTACTGAAGAGGAAGAAATTGTTTATAAAAAAGAAATGGGGTTTTATTTGGGTACCAAACATTGCAGCGAAGTGATTCTCAATAATTATACTTCTTTGCTTGATGTGCAGCAGCTAAGGTTCTTTTTTGTTTATGGAAAAGGGCAGCGAAAGGATATGCTGATTCCCAGGTTGGTTAATAATGTGAGGGAAGGAAATTCAATTACGTTAACCGGTGCAGCGGGGATAAAAATAAATCCTTTGCACGCAACAGATGCGGCAAATGCAATTGCTGCCGCTTTAAATTTAAAGGGCAGCCATGTAATAAATGCAGGCGGCCCCGAGGTTTTGAGTTTAAAAGAAATTTGTGAGATCATAGGAACTGCTGTTGATAAAAAACCTCAATTTCTTATGGAAGAAAAGGAAGCCAGTCATTTAATGGGCGACATTTTACAAATGAATAATTTACTGGTTAAACCCACAATAAAATTTTCGGAAGGGATTAAAACATTAATATAATTTTTAAAAATGGCAGATACCAATACAGCAAAAAGTTTTAGCGATAAGTGGCATAAAAATACGGGCCTTGCTTTTGATAATACACTCAATCCTGATTCTGATATCTTTAAATGGATAACAACACGCAATGGTTTTAAAGATGGGGATGCGCTAAGGGAATATCTTAAAACAAAGAAAAGGATACTGGATGGCGGATGTGGTAATGGCCGGGTAACAGCTTTGTTGAGAAATTATTCAAACCCGGATACTACAGAAGTGGTTGGTATTGACCTTACAGCGGCCGATGTAGCGGCAAAAAATCTTGAACAATATAAAAATGTAAATTTTTATACAAAAAATCTTTTAGATGATCTGGCAGAACTTGGCAAATTTGATTTTATCTATTGCCAGGAAGTGTTACACCATACGGGTAATGCACGCAAAGGTTTTGATAACCTGGTGAAGCTCCTGGAAAACGATGGAGAGATTGCAATTTATGTGTATAAACAAAAAGCTCCTGCCCGGGAATTTGTAGATGATTATGTACGGGAAAAAATAGCCGGCATGGATTATGAAACAGCCATGGCTCAATGCAGGCAGATTACTGAATTAGGTAAGGCTTTATCGGAACAAAATATAAAATTGCAGATACCTGCGGTTGATGTGCTGCAGATCCCCGAAGGAGAATATGACCTCCAGCGTTTTATCTATCACTTTTTCGCCAAGATATTCTGGAACAATGAATTTAATTTTGAAGACAATGCGGTAATCAATTATGACTGGTATCATCCCCAGGATTGTACAAGACATACTATAGCAGAAGTAAGAGAATGGTTTATTAAAAACGGATTACAAATTACCCATGAGTGCGTGGATTACTATGGGATAACGGTTAAAGGTAAATTATAGATAAATGATCTTTTTAAGGTAGAGATTAATTTCTAAATCTTGCAACGATAATAAAATTGTTAAAAAATAAAATAAATATTTATGGATAGTAAGTTAAACGCTGGCGAAGTTAAACCAGTTGATTTTCCTGATAATAATATGGAAATTCCTTTGGATTGGTTTGTTTGTCCTGAACAAAAAACTTCTTTGACATTTGTTAATCAAACCCTGGTAACAGAAAATAATGATGTGTATGAAAAGGACCTGGAAGGAAATTTCTGGAATTTTATACCCGAGAATTTAGAAATATTTGATAATGAGAAATGGAATTCGTGGAATATTTTGCAGGATAATGGTGTGACTACCTATAAAAATGATGCTACAAAAAATTTAGGAGTAGGCCCCAGAAAAGATTTTTTAGATTTTGGAAAGTTCTGCAATTTTCAGGGCATTGTACTTGACATTGGAGTTGGGCCTCAAAAATGTCCAACTCACATAGAGTATAATGAAAAAGAGCATGTTTTTTTTGTAGGCATCGATCCTTTAAAAGGTGATCAACCAAGAGATTTTGCTTTTGTAGAAGCACTGGGAGAATATTTGCCCTTTAAAGATGAACTTTTTGACCAGGTATTGTTTGTTACTTCTCTGGATCATTTTATAGACCCTGTAACAGCTTTAATGGAAGCGAAAAGAGTAATGAAAAAAAGCGGAGAGATCTGTGTATGGCTGGGAGAGAAAGATAAAAACACACCAAAACCAATCGTAAGTCCTGAATGGTACAGTAAGCTTCAAATTCCTGAAGGAGCAGAGGATCCTTTTCATTTTAGAAGGTTTTCAATAGAAGAGTTCAAAAGTTACCTGCCATTAGCTGGCCTGGCTATTACTGAGTCTAAGATTATTGAGGTAGATCAATGGAGAAAGAATTGTTTCTATAAAATCATGTTGCAAAAATGAATGTATTGATCTTACCTTATAATATGGCATCAATGCCTGCAATAACTGCAGAAGCGTTAAATAAAATTGATGGAGTTTATGCCAAATGTCTTACAGTTGATGTGCATAAATATCAGGCAGTAAAAGCGAATACAATTTATTTACCCCTGGGTATAACAAAACGAAAGCCGTTTAAATGGTTGTGGCATAAACTTACATTTAAAAGAAAATTGGATAATCTGTTTAAATGGGCTGATGTTTTTCATTATCATTGGGGTCCGGTTTTTCCAGATAAGAGAGACCTTGAATGGGTTGCTAATTCTGGAAAATTACTTTTTGTTGAGTGGGTTGGTTCGGAGGTACGAATACCCGATGTCTGTAAAAAAATTAATCCATACTATGCACAGGTATTTGATAATGGGTATGAGTATAGTAAAATGGAAAGTCGCAGTGGCTCTTTAGCATTACAAAAAACATTTCAGCAAGCCGGTGCAATACCTTTAATAATTCCTGAAATGAATATTTATATTCAAAAGGAATTTTTCAAAAAAACATATCCTTCTTATCTAAGGTTAGATGTTAAAAAATTCACAGCTTCATTTCCATCTATAAATACAAAAAGGCCACTAATTGTACATTCACCAACCGCTAAAATTTGTAAAGGCTCTAATTTGATTATTCCAATAGTAAATGAATTGAAAAAATTGTATGATTTTGAATTTATATTGTTGCACGACATGAAACGGGAAGAGATTCTTGAGATTATGGCGAAAGCAGATATTTACTTAGATCAGATTATTATCGGTTCTTATGGAGCCGCTACTATGGAAGCCATGGCAATGGGTAAGCCCGTTATGTGTTATATTATGCAGGAGGTTTTTGAAGGAGGCCTCCCGTTGGAATGTCCGGTTATAAATACCAATCCGGATAATTTAAGAGAACAATTAATAAAACTCATCACGCATCCCCAGATGAGGCATGATATTGGAAAACAAAGCAGGCGTTTTGCTGAGAATTATTTTGATGTAGACCAAATTGCGAACTATTTGGCAGATATATACCAATCAGCATTTAAGACAAAGAACGAAAAAAATGCTTAAGCAACTTAAACAATTAGCCAGCGATTCTTTGATCTATGGATTATCAGGTATTGTTACCCGGATGATCGGCATTTTTTTAATACCGATCTACACCCGCATTTTTGTGCCTGAAGATTATGGGATTATAAACCTCATCAACACTACATTTTTCTTGTTGGGGTTAATGGTTGTTTGTGCTTTGGATACAGCCGCTGGCAGGTGGTTTTTTGATAGTACAGATCCGGCCGACCATAAAAAAACATTTGGCACCTGGATATGGTTCCAGTTTTTGCTTTCTGCAACCATCGCTATTATTTTTATTGCATTAAGCCCCTTTTTGGCAAAAACTTTTTTTAAGGAAGACGCTAACCCGATATACTTTATTCTTCCTGCCATCACATTGGTCACCAATATGATGCCCTCTATTATCAGCAACTGGTATAGGGTGCACCGCAGGGCTGTGGCCACCGTAGTCTTTTCTTTTGCACAAACAATTACAACTATTAGTCTTACCATTTTATTCGTAATTGTTTTACGTTGGCATATTACCGGTGTATTTGCCGCCCTGGCTATTTCTTCCACAGTTTTTAGTTTTGTGGCGCTACAACAGATGAATGGGTGGGTAGCTTTTAAATACTTCGATAAAGCACGTTTAAAAGTTATGTTGAAATATGCTTTGCCTTTTATTCCGGCCGCGTTGGCTTATTGGTTGCTTAACAGTACCGACTCTTATTTTTTGGCATACTTTAAAGATAAGGCTGAAGTTGGGCTGTTTGGTATTGGTGCAAGCCTTGCCGCCGGTATGGGATTGTTTACAGGTGCTTTTCAGCAGGCATGGGGCCCTTTTGCTTTTTCAATCATGAACGATGAAAATGCCAAGATGGTATACGCTAATGTCTTTTTGTTATTTGCTTATTTTATGGGCTTATTAGCAGCATTGCTGATGTTGTTTGCGCCGGAACTGCTGTTGCTGCTTACTTCGCCAGCTTATTATAGCTCTGCCTGGGTAGGTGGCATTTTAGGTTTTAACCTGGTTTTAATCGGGTTCACCTATATTGCCAGTATTGGTATATCCATTGCAAAGGTTACTGCGCCGTATGGTATTGCCATGCTGGTGGCTACAGTAATTACTATCATTCTGGATATTATATTGATACCCCGGTTTGGTAAGGAAGGTTCAGCAATTGCTACAGTACTGGCACAGCTTTTTGTTCCTGCTTATCTTTTTTATAAAGGACATAAAGTGTATCCCATACCATATAAATATCTGGAAGCGGTTTTAGCCATGGCGGGGATGGCACTGGCTGTGGTCCTGATCAGGTTTATTAGTTTTGATAAACTTGCTGTACAAATTACGGCTAAAGGCATAACAGCATTTGTTTTGGTTGTGTTTGTTTTTGCGGCGCATCGATCTAAACTCCATATGATTTTGGAAAAATTCAGAAGAAAAATTACTGTTAAATAAAAGCGTAATTATAAGTTATGTATGGATTTGAAGAAATAACTGCTTTTGAAAATAAGGATATCATTATTAACAAGTACTTGTCAATCATTTCTTCGTGTGCCGGAGTAGAACAAATTATAAATAGCTTTTTTTGGATTATTATTTTAACCATTTCTTTAGCAATAAGCAAGTGAAAAAACTATTTTGAAACCAGTAGTTATCATTATATCAAATCGAAACTTATCTGTTGCACCACGTGTAATCAGGGAAATTGATGCCCTGCAAGGATCTTATGATGTAGTAACTATCGGCGCATCAAGGCCTCCGCAGCCATGGGTACAGTACAGTAATATTCATGTGCTCGATCCAAACTGGGGCGAAAAATTAATTAGCAAAATATATAAGTTAATTCGGGGTCAAAAGTACTTTGAAAGAGTATTGCCTTTTCAACTGCGAAAGCTCAGGAATAAGATTCGCTCCAGTAATGCCGCGTATGTTATAGTGCATGAAGTTAATTTTTTACCACATCTCATAAAAATAAAAAAGTCAACCAATATAAAAGTGATATTTAATGCACATGAATATCATCCCCTCGAGTTTGAAAGTAATCCTATATGGACAAAAGATTGGCAGCCTTATTTCAATATCATGTACAACAAATATGTACCAAAAGTTGATCTGCTAATAAATGTATGTGAAAGTATTGCGGGTAAGTGCAGGGATGAAATTAAAAAGGATAGTATCGTCATTCCCAATGTAGCAGGGTTTAGAAAAATGGAGCCTTCGGACAACTCCGCGGCCCAGGTCATTCGTCTTATTTACCATGGTGTTTGTCAGCCAGAACGTAAAATTGATGAAATGATAAAAATGGCCGGAATACTGGGTAAAGGTTATTCACTTGATCTGATGCTGGTTTACAATGAAGAAAATGATCAGGTTAAACATCTGAAGCAGCTGGCAGCTAAAACAGAAAATGTTGCCATAATATCTCCAGTTGCATTTAATGATATTATTTCATTTACCAATCAATACGACATTGGTGTATTTCTATTGTTACCCACCTGCTTTAATTATGAAGTTGCATTGCCAAATAAACTTTTTGAATATTTGCAAGCGAGACTTTGCATTGCTATAGGCCCCAGCATTGAAATGAAAAAGTATGTGGAAGCCTTTAATGTAGGCATTGTAAGTGATGATTTTACTGCGGCATCGTTGGCCGAAAGCATATCTTCACTTACTAAAACAGATATTGCTCATTACAAATTAAATGCCCATAAGGCTGCTATAATAGAAAATGCTGAAAAGTATAAGGACGTTTTTCTGACAGCAATCAATAATATTAAATAGTAGAACCTGAAGCATAAAAAATATAAACTCCTAAAAAAATTAAGAATATGTGTGGGATAGCAGGTATAATAGCTCTGGGAAATTTCGAAGTATCCGTGGACAAAGTAAAAAAAATGACCGATATCATCGCTCACCGGGGACCTGATGGCGAAGGTCACTGGGCCAATACTAATGGACAGGTTATCCTTGGGCACAGGCGTTTGTCAATTATAGACCTTAGTCATGATGCAGACCAGCCCATGCATTATCTTAACAGATATACTCTGACCTTCAATGGTGAGATATATAATTATATAGAACTTAGAGAAGGATTGGTAAAGCAAGGATATTCATTTAAGACAGCAAGTGATACGGAGGTTTTACTGGCTCTTTATGATAAACATGGGGAGCAATGTTTGCAAATGCTTGACGGTATGTTTGCTTTTGTTATATACGACAATAAGCAAAATGAGATTTTTGCTGCACGTGACCGGTTTGGGGAGAAGCCCTTTTTTTATTCATACACAAAAGGTTCCCATTTTTTATTTGGCAGCGAAATGAAATGTTTGTGGGCGGCCGGAATTGAAAAAAAAGTAAATAACAGGATGTTGTTCAATTACCTGGCTAACGGTCAACTCAGTAATTTTAACGACCCCTCTGAAACATTTTATGAAAATTGTATTCGGTTACCACATGGCCATTGCCTTAAAGTGCATTGTACCAACTGTGAGTTATCGGTGCGGCCTTATTATGATATCAACTGGAATAATATTGATCATAGTATAACAGAAAAACAGGCTTCAGAACAGCTGCATGAACTGTTTTATACTTCTGTAAGCCGCCGTTTAAGAAGTGATGTTACCGTAGGTAGCAGTCTGAGCGGCGGACTTGACAGCAGCCTGGTTGTGGCAGTAATTGATAATTTAAAGAAAGGCAGTAATCAGAAGCAGGAAACTTTTTCGGCGGTTTTTCCGGGATTTCTAAAAGATGAACGCAAGTACATGGATTATGTAATTTCCAGGACAAATGTTTCTCCACATTTTATAACACCGGATGATGAAGGATTAATAAAAGATATAAATGATCTCACCTGGCATCAGGAGGAGCCCTATGGCAGTGCAAGTATTTATGTGCAATACTGCATTATGAGGCTGGCAAAAGAAAATAATGTTACGGTTTTACTTGATGGGCAAGGGGCAGATGAAATACTGGCAGGCTATCACTATTATTATAACACTTATTTTAAGGAATTGAAAAGAGGTAACCCTGCACATTATGCTAGTGAACGCAATGCCTATAATGAAGTGCATAAGAATAACCAGATAAACAGTGCCGTAAGACGAACATTCGCGGACAGGGTTAAATCAGTTTCTGGAAGCTACACACCTGCACTAAGAAAGCTTTACAGGAAATTCGGTCAATTCAGCAGTCCTAATTTAAGCCCCGATTTTTATAATCAATTCAAAAGGGAGAGTTTTGAAACTAATGCTGATTTTACATCTCTTAACCAGGTACTTTATTATAATACATTCCAGATAGGGCTCCAGGACCTTTTGCGTTATTCCGACAGGAACAGTATGGCTCATAGTCGTGAGGTAAGGCTGCCTTATTTAAGTCATGAGCTTGTTGAATTCTTATTTAAGTTGCCTGCAGAAATGAAAATACATAATGGATGGACTAAATGGATCATGCGACAAACTTTCAACAAAGAGCTACCAGCCGAAATTGCCTGGCGAAAAGACAAAATCGGCTACGAACCTCCGCAGCGTAGTTGGATGGGAAGGCCGGAGATTACCCATAAAATTACGGAGGCTAAAAAAAATCTGGTAAATAATGGCATATTGCTTAAGGCTGAACTCGATAAACCGGTGGTAGCTGAAGCCTGTTCAGAAAACAAGGGCAATAATTGGAAATACTGGATGGCAGGAGAGATGATGAAATAGCCGGGTATTAATCAATTTTTATGAGATCAGTTTTTATCATATTTAGTACCAACCATATTGGAGGTGCCGAAAAGCGTTTTGCAGGATTGTGGAGATCATTTCAACAAACTGATCAGCTAGCATTAAAAGTTGTGTTGGTATTAAATCAAGCACTTTATGATCGTTTGGTAGAAGCAGGGGAACTTGCAGATGCAAACAAGAATATAATTGTTACGAAGCTTTCCGAAAAAAATTTCAAAACTTACCGGCTCAATGTCGGTCAGTTCATAAAACAAAATACCGTAAAAGGGGATATCATACATTTTGTCGGTTTGTCACCAGTAGTTTTATCTCATGGGCGTAAACAACTTTTTTCCTTAACAGGCACAAATATCAACATAATCGGACATGTCAATAAATGGCTAATACTGGCTAGTTGCTTTATGGCTTCTGCAATTGATGTTCTTGATCCAAAAGTTCACCGGCAAATTGTGAAATATTTCTTTTGGAAGAAGGAAATTTATAAGACCAGTAACAGTTTCTGCGATACAGAACTGTTCACACCCGGTCCATTTGATCAACGAAAGAACTGGATTGTTTTATTAGGCAGATTTGAGCCGATTAAACAGGTTGAAGCGCTCGTTGAGGCCCTCCCTTTATTAAGTAAGCACCTTAAAGAAATATTACAACAGGATTTTCGATTTATTATTCTTGGTCATGGTCCGCTTGAAGAAAAATTGAGAATGATAATTCGTCAACCACAATTTAGAGGGGTTCCGGTTGTGATTGAATACGAGAAAAAACCTGATAAAGTTCTCCGAGAAAGTAAAGTGATCTTATCCTTACAGCGCCATAATAATTACCCGTCTCGTAGTTTATTGGAGGCTATGGCTGCAGGCAATGTGCCGCTGGTTACGGATAACGGAGATACACGCCTGATAGCTAAACCAGAGTTTTCCTTTTATGTTCCGGAAACATTTACACCTGAGGACCTTGCTGAACAATTAGTAAAAATTTTCAATATGGACAAAAAAACCTGGCTATACAAAAGTCAATCGGCACGAAATGTAGTAATACAGGATCATAGTATTGAGAAGATGGCTGCTTATTTCAACAATATTTACCAAAATATGTAACTACTGTTTTAGCTGTATTATAAAAAAAAACTTAACATTGCCAAAATCAAATAGATGTTCCCTAATTTTTACAATAGAAAATTTCAAAGTAGTTATCAAAACATCGGAGATAAATGGGTTTGTGGAAATGTTGAAGTGGAGATAGAAAATAACATTCCCCGCTTTGTTGACAGCGGATCGTATGCTTCTCTTTTTGGAGACCAATGGAAGGCATATAAAAAAACACAGCTTGATTCATATACAGGTTCACCAACTTCAGAATCGAGATTAAATCGTTGTTTAGGCAATGAACTGAAAAATAATCTTACCGGTAAAGTGTTATTGGAAGCAGGTTGTGGTGCAGGCAGATTTACAGAAGTACTGCTTAAAAAGGGCGCTATACTTGTGTCTTCCGATATG